>JBCCBY010000173.1:0-6580 GCA_039033795.1 Pseudomonadota bacterium
CCATAATTCGAAAAGAAAATGAAGATCAAATAAAGTTTCGTTTTTCTCCAAGTAATTTGGATAAGATTTCGCAATTGAATTCTTCTGAGGAGATTTACAAGTGTATTTATGATAGTGAAGGCAGCAAAAACGACATAGAAGAAATGCATAATCAATTAGTTGAAGTGTCTAGTGAAGTGGCCTGGTTCACTCATGACGCTTATTATTTGATGAGGGGATCGATAAACACAAATAAGGAAAAATTTGCATTTCACCGAGATGGTGTGTTAGTATTTGTAAATAATAAGAGACGTATATTTTACGATACAAAATGGAGTAAAGATGTTGCCAAGAAGATTAAGAAAAATATTTGGGAAAGAGAATACAAAAAATATGCAGACGAAGTTATTCGTGGAGGATTTCTCAAACCGCGAGAAGATAATGCGCCCACTAAAAACGAGAAATCGAAATCTTAGAAAGAAAGCACGCGCATTATCTGAAATGAATAATTCGAATATTGATAAAACGCTTTCTTTATAAGTATAGTAAGCTCTTTATATTGTTATTACTGTATCTGTATGATTTCTATTTTAATTAGACTCTTTTCTTGAATTGCAATTGTTTATCGGCAGGTCAAACAACCCCAGATATCGAAAACGGGGGCGATGCTGAGAAGCACAAAGAACGCGGCCAAGCACACCGTCATAGAACGCCAGCTGCGGGCTCACAAAACCCAGCAAGATGCCGACGTTTAAAATGACGATTTCTGTGACTAACACCGAGCGTTTTTGCAATTAGTACAGGCCTGGCAGACATTACGCTCGGACGCTATCGCCGCCCGAATACAAGAGGCGGAGCGTGCACCTTCCTCATTGCTGGTCAGATCAATACGACTATTGCGCAAGCGGTATACGGGATGTACACCTTTGGTACACGCCCAGAGGCGTTAACCAGTCACGCAAACCGCTTGCTTGCCATATAAATCAAGGGGTTGGCTTTGGAAAATTTGGTGCTTTTCGTCCGTGTGGGGGCACCATTTTTCCGAGCATCACTGACTGATTTGTCTCCGATTGGACGGCTGACGAGACGGGCGCCCGCGCACAATGGGGGCACGATCAACCAAGACAATTTCTTCCGTCGCAGGTGGTTGATAGCCTAAAGAGGTATGCGGACGGGCGGTGTTGTGGCGGTGCCGTTATCGCTCGATCAGCGCCTTGGTCTTCCCCAGATCATTGACGAGTTCAACGTTGAGAAGCTCATCAGACAGCTTGTCTTTAGAGTTATCGTTGTGTCCGTTTTCCCAAGGGCTGCCTGGCTCAACGAACAAGGCTTTGGCGCCCTCCTTCGCAATCTCGTCCCGGCAGTGTGCGCTGCGAGCGCAGGGCTGTTGTCGGAACGCATGCACTCCGGCACATCTCGTCTTATCATGAGGTGCGCCAGGACGGCGAGAACGCCCAGGCTGCTCAGACACCGAGCGACCTCGATGACGCTCAATTTATGGAGGCCGACTTCGTTTGGCAAATCTTGATGGGTCCACTGTCAAAGGTGCATATATTATGCACACCAACTTATCGGCCAACTCACCTGAGAGAGGAGTCTTGTTGGGTACGGATCTTTTTCATATGTTGAATGCTCCGATGCCTTGGCCTGCCGATTATCAGCAAGACACAGGTTTCATGCTAGCCTTTGCGGACGATGCCTATGTCGCGCGCCTCTGGCCTTGAGTTGGTGGCCGTGAGGCCCTGCCCGTTGGCACCGATCGCGCACCCATGACCGATCTCAAGAACTATATGTACACGAATATTCCTGAGCGTGCCCGCTGGCTGATTGGCTGCGCAACAGATGAAGGCAGCAAGGCCGCATCAGGAATTTCTGGGGAATTCGTGACCCCTGGTTCTCGGCTGATCATCAACACCGACATCTCCACCGAGGTCGGCCTTAGCGTCGACCACCAGCAGGAATGGTTGTTTGCCCCGTTCTCTCGGCCGGCTCGATCAACACCGGCCATTCTCTCTGTCTACTGATGTTCGACGTGGGATCGGAACGGTTGCGATGGCGTCCGGTCCCCATGGGCCGTTTTGGCTCGTTTATGCATCTCTTGACGATGATGAGGCTGCACAAAGCGGCGCGCCTTTGACGGTCGTCCCGACAAGGTGCAGCATATCGTCCCGCGCATAACCCATGGGGGAAGAACATGAGAAAAGTGATCTACGGCGCCGCTGCATTCGGGCTTGTGGCTGCAGCGGTGACAGGGGTCGTCTTCAAGGACAGATTTGACCGCGCCCGGGCTGTGGGTTCCTTGTTCACAGGCGCTGAACAATACCAGAATTTTCACCGCTACCAGACCATTTTCCCCCACACCGTGATGGACGCCTCGCCCAGACCTTTTCAGTTTCCTGACGGAGCAAAAGTTGAGCTGCCCTCGTCCTTTGTCTACAGTGGTCAGACCATCGACACGGACGTCTTTCTGTCGGAAACTGATACGGCCGCGTTGCTGGTCATCGATGATGGCCAAGTCCGCTTCGAACGATACAGCCTGACTGGCGGACGCGACGTTCCATGGATATCGATGTCGGTCGCCAAGAGCTTTATATCAGCACTCGTTGGAATTGCTGTTTCTGAGGGCCTGATTGGCTCGATCGACGAAGACATCACCTCCTATGTCCCAGAGCTCGCGGGATCGGCTTATGATGGCGTGCGCATTAAGGACATCCTCCAAATGTCCTCAGGCGCACGATGGAACGAGGATTACTCTGATCCGAACTCTGATATTGCTCGATTTGGGCAGATATTCGCTTTGGGTGGTTCGTTGGATGAATTCGCAGGAACCCTTGAACGCGCGCGCGAACCCGGCACATTCAATCTTTACAACTCCACCGACACCCATGTTCTGGGGATGATGTTGGTTCGCGCGACCGGGCAAACCATTAGTCACTATATGGAGGAAAAGCTTTGGCGTCCCATGGGATCAGAATCTGACGGCTATTGGCTGCTCGACGGTGAAGGAATGGAGATGGCCTTCGGCGGGATGACCGCAACCGCAAGAGATTATGCAAAAATTGGTGAACTTTACAGGTTGAAGGGTGTACTGAACGGTCAGCAAATCGTGCCTACAGAGTGGGTCGCCGCTTCGGTGACGCCCGATGCGCCGCACCTACAGCCTGGGAAAAACAATCCCGCTACAGACTTTGAACTGGGGTATGGGTATCAGTGGTGGATCCCCGAGGGCGACGAGGGCGAGTTTTCAGCCATTGGGGTCTACAATCAATTCGTCTACGTGAACCCCACCTCGGGCACGGTGATCGTGAAACTGTCGGCAAACAGCAATTACGGCACATCCGACGACGAGAGCGCCTATCGCGAGCTGGAGACGATCGAGTTTTTCCGAAGCATTGTGAACGAGGTCAGATGATTGCATTCCCAATGGTCAGACAGCGACGTTTGTTCAGGGGCCTAACCGACGCCAGCCGCAGGTTCGGTTAATGATCAGTTCTGCCAAAAGACGAACGTATCCCCCTCATTGATCGTGTCCGCTTTTGTTTTATCGACCGTCACCGCAGCCGTCAGCGAGTTGGGATAAAGCGGTGGCCGCGAGCCCTCAAGATGCTCATCGAGCATTGCCGCCAAGTCCGCCGCCACGGCAGGCTCTGTCTCCATGAGATCTGTTTGTTCGGTCGGGTCATCAGCGAGGTTAAACAACAACTCGCGACCCTGCACGCTGTCACGCTGAAGCTTCCAATCGCCGCGGCGAATAGCTGAATAGCCGCCGCTCTTCCAAAAGAGGGCATCCGTCTTCTCACGAATGATATCACCATCAAGAAGAGCGGGCAGCAAACTGCGGCCATCGATGTCGATACCGGTAGGTAGGCTGGCACCGCCTATATCTGCAAGGGTCGGCATCACATCAATATGTGCCACTGGGGTATCGATCACCGTTCCCGGTTCCACCTGCGCGGGCCAACGAAGAAAGAGCGGCACACGGATTCCCCCTTCAAAAAATGTCGACTTCCAGCCGCGGAAAGGTTGGTTAACGTCAGGAATACCAATATAGCCGGCGCCTCCATTATCGCTCGAGAAGATCACGATCGTGTTGTCAGCCAACCCCTCTTCATCAAGCTTATCGAGCACTTTGCCGACATTGCGGTCGAGTGCACGAATCATCGCTGCATAAGTCCGTAAACGGTGCGGTTTAATATCCCCGACAGCTTCATAATCCTCCGTGGTCGCTTGCAACGGTGTGTGCGGCGCCCAATGGGCTAGATAGAGAAAAAAGGGACGGTTTTTGTTGTCTTCAATGATGTGAAGCGCCTCATCGGTCAGGTAATCTGTGAGATAGGTGCTCGGTTCGAAAGGATCACCGCCATTGAACGACGTGCCGAACTGCATCGCCGCCCATAAAAATCGGTCAATGGAGTCGAACGCAAGCCGTGCTTCGACCGAACGCGGATCACCGATGGGATAGTAAAGTGCGCTGTGCAGCAGGAGGCTGTCGTCAAAGCCCTGTGCGTTTGGCCCGAACTCTTCGCCGCGACCCAAATGCCATTTGCCGACATGCGCCGTGTAATAGCCTTGAGATCGAAGAAGCTCCGCAATCGTGACTTCAGCACCCGGCAAGCCTTGCTCATCATAAGGCGGTGTTTGCGCAGCGATCTCGCGATCCCAAATCGACCGCGGCAAAGGACTGTTCTGTTTGTCAAGGTGATCATTGGTGAACATAGAAAGGATTCGCGTCATCCCGCCTAAGTTCGGTGTAAATTCAAAACCTGTTCGTGACGGGTAGCGGCCGGTCATCAACATGGCACGGGATGGTGCACACGTCGAATTACCAGCATAGGCGTTGGAGAAGTGCGCGCCCTCTGACGCTATCCGGTCTATGTTCGGTGTTGGGACGATCCCGCCGGCAACGCCGCCACCAAAGGTTGTGATGTCGTTGATACCCAGATCATCAGCAAGGATAAAAACGATATTGGGAGGTCGTTGCGCCGCGGGACTCGTCGCATCTGTGGGTCCCTTCTGCCATTCTATCTCTGGTGTCGTCGTTGCGATCTCGACTTTCGCGGCGCGGCTGATCACCAACAGGATCAGCTCCTTACGAAAGATCATCGCGAGGCCTCCCGCGACCACAATCGCTAAGGCACCGACGAGGACCAAGCGGCGGACCATTTTCTCCTCCTGAGCGACGTCGTGGCCGCCTCGTTCAATCTATTGTCACGTTATATGACATAATATGATCCACAACGCCACCCATGTCCGGTCGCGACATGACAAGCTGTGATTTGCGGGGGTCATTTGACCAACTGCCTTATGATCGGCGCCTACAATTGACAACTTTTATGTCAATATATTAATTGAGACCGCGCCTCCTCCACCGACGTGAGGAAGCGTTGGGCAGAACAAGCGGTCAACGTCTTTTCGGCAGCGGTCAGATGGTCGTCGGTCCGTTCATAAGCATAAAGATCGCCTTGGGAGGATAACATGAACCGCATCGTGACCATTCTCGTCATCGCCGTGACAATCGGCGTTGGCGGCTATCTCGGCATTCCCGAACTGACAAAGATGGCTGGTCTGCAGCCTGATTTTCACGCGCCCGACTTGCCTGCACAGGGTCGACGGGCAGTCGTCATCTCCACCAGCCATAGCACACTGGGCGAAGGCGATGGCAAGTCGACGGGTGTTGCGAGCCTCGAGCTAACTGGTCCGTATTACACATTTCTCAGCTCTGGTATGGATGTTGATCTTGCAAGCATCGATGGTGGCTCCATCCCGATCGACCCCCAAACCCTTAATTGGCCGATGGTGCGGTCGTTGGATAAGCGCTTCCAGAGTGATCCCGTTGCTCTCGCAAAGGCTGCCGATTCGATCGCGATCGACGATCTTGATTTCACCGATTATGATATCGTCTATATCGCGGGCGGTTGGGGCGCGGCGTATGATTTGGCGGTGTCTGATCGGCTGGGCGAAGGGGTGAGCGAGGCTTGGATCAATGACGCTGTGGTAGCCACCGTTTGTCACGGAGCGCTCGGGCTTTTAAAAGCGACGGATGAAGACGGACGCCCGCTGGTTGAAGGCCGACGTGTGACAGGTGTCACCGACAAAGCCATTGAGGAGCTCGGAATTACGGAGACTCCCTGGCATCCTGAAAGAGACTTGCGCGGCGCGGGCGCAATATTTGAGGCGCAATCGGGCTTTAACGACATTTTCACCGGCATTGTGGTGGTCGACGGACGGTTGGTCTCAGGACAAAACCAAAACGTCAGTGAGGAAACTGCCTATAGAGCGATGCAGGTCATGCTTGATCTGCCAAGCGATTGATCAATGGGTCCAAAGAACCAACCATGATCGACAACGTCTTGCGCCTTGTTCTTGTTATACCCGCTGCCCTATTCACCCTCACAGGGGTCCAGTGGATCGTGAACCCTGATGGTGTGGCCTCCAACTTTGCCATGTCGGTGATGGAGCCGGCGGGCCTTGGTTCGCAGATCGCCCATGAGGCCGCCTACTTCCTCACGATGGGAGTCATGATTTATGTCGCGCTCTTCACACGCGCACGGCATTGGTTTCTAGCCCCAGCGCTTATGCTCTTCCTCACGGCGTTTGTGCG
>JBCCBY010000174.1:0-6572 GCA_039033795.1 Pseudomonadota bacterium
ATCATTGATCCAGATGTGAAAGATGATGGCTTGGGAGTCGTATATGGCATCATGGTAGGGCTGGAAGGAGATGGCTTTGCCTATGACGAACGGATGGTCTGAGCCACGCCCTGGCATGCAATGAGGGCGATCACCGCAAGACCCGCTGAGATAAGGCTGTTGTATCCGGCCATCGACACTCCAGCCATGCGCCAGGCGGCGTCGGAACATGATGGGCTGCCCGCGGGGGACGAAAGCGATGCCAAGAGGTCAGCGCTGCTCGCCAAACCTTGGGCGCCCGCAGCGCTACACGTCGCAGGGCCGGGCCAGAAACCCCATTCAACACCCGCGTGGTACCCCGCCAGTCCGGTGCTGAAGACATACAAAAGGGTCAGGGCACCAAGCGCTGACGCGAGCGTGCGCTGACCAGTCCCCAACCGCGCCAGCACCAGCGTCAGGCCACCCGCGGCGGCGGCGGCCCAATGCGCTTCGCGCTGATCGAGGCAAAGCGCACAGGGCGGTAAGCCCCCCACACGCTCGAATAAATGCGCGCCTGCCAACAGCAACAGGCTTCCCGCCACGCACACTCCAATGGTGTGGAGCGGGCGCCCAGCGATCCCAATGTCCATGCTCATCCGAGGAGTATGACCGATTTCGGTAAAAGAGTAGACCGTCAGGCGGTCGCTGCGGCAGGTGGTCGCTTAAGCGTCGCCCCCACGGACCGTGTCGAGAATGAACGACGCCGCTTCGCTTCCCAAGAACACAAGCGCTGCGACCCAGACACGGCCGCGGCCGAGCCCCGCGATGATCAGCAAACCATCCCGCTCCAACAGTCCCACCGAGGCAATGGCCACACCAATACCGGGAATGGTGTTGGTGGAAGGCAGCGGCACCAAGATCGATGCTGTGGGGATCAACATCACCGCACCGACAACCCGTGCACCAACCCCACTCGATAAGAACCGCAACCGCGGTGCGGCAAGTTTCTCCACAAAACCAAGGTACCGACGCGTCCGTCCCACCACGTCTTTGAGACCGGCGACCGGGACTTCTCGGCTGGCAAGCGTTTGAGGGAGCCAGGGTTCGTGCCGTCCTGCGGCAAGCTGTCCAGCAAGCGCAAGCATCGGCAAAGCGACGATCTGAGGAATACCGTAGAGAAACGGTATGCAACACGGGAGCGCGAGGATCAAAATACCCAGACCAAAGGCCCGTTCTTCAAGCGCACTGATTAAACCTGAAAGGGTAATCGTGTCTTGGCTTTGATCGCCGTTCGGTCCACCCAGGCTGACACGCTCCAGGACATTCGAGAGCAAAACGGTCACACGGGGAATGTCGGCGCTTTCTGGTGTCGTCATGAGCGGTCCTGTTAGCAAACCACCCTCGTTAAACGCCCATGGCGGTGAAACCAAGTGCGCAGTGACGTCCGGGGTGAGTTCTCTCTAACGGGTGAAAGGCGCTGCGCGATCGGTGGACATTCATAGCAAGCTTCGCCTATGGCCGGGTTCCTCGGCGGGTGTGGCGGAATTGGTAGACGCGCCGGATTCAAAATCCGGTTCTGGAGACAGAGTGTCGGTTCGAGCCCGACCACCCGTACCATCCTGACAAAGGCGCCAGATGCCCCCGCAGCGGTGATCCTCGCAAGGGTGAACTCTGCTACCGGACCTTAGGCGCCGTCAGCCCTCGCGTTGCCCAGGTCTTGTCGGAGCCATGCTTTCACAACGATTTGTCTAATCGGCGGCGGGCGGTTAGCTTGGTTTTGTGTGGCGGGGTCGCCACATCCAATGTTGAGAGGCGAAGGAGACGCAGATGTCTGACCATCCCACGACTTTGGATGACGAGGCGCTACGGCGCCTTATAGAGGCGACGGTCACGGCCGCTGGTGAAACCGATCCAAGCGTTTTGCCCCATGCTGTTCGGCGCCAATTGGCGGGGCGAGCCACCGGTTCCTTGGACGTTGATGCCGCGATTGCTGATGTGCTGCGCAACCTGAAGAAGGGCGCGCCTGAAGGCTCTTAACTTTCATGAGGCATAATGCTTGAGCGTGCATCGCTGATGCACGACATGCAGGGCTGTTATGCGCGTTTGGACCAAGTCTCTTTGTTGGGCGTTTGCCGCCGTGGCGGTGGGGCTTCTCCCATCGGCGGACGCCGAGGCGGTTGATATCCGGGAGCTTTGGGTTGGTCCCGATGCGATGCCCGCAGACAGTCTTTTTGAAGCCCACCTGGCCTACCGCAAGGCACTGGCTTTCACGGTGGAGCCTGCGCTTCCTGGTGAGTCGCTTCCTGAGCTTCTCCGACGGGTTCGTCTCACCCCCATCGATGCCGACCTTGCGGCTGCGACCTTCTTTGAGGAAGCAGGCATCGACGCTTTGCCCGATGAAACGTCGGTGCGGCTCAAGTTCCACGACCTCAATGCGACCACCGAACAACTCGCTTCGGGCGGCTATTTTCAGGGCCTTGAGGAGATGGAGATCTTGGTTCCTCCCAACCGGCTCATCGCACTCCGGCGGCAGTCGCTCGGGTTTGAAGCATCGACCCGTTTTGTGGAGATCGAACGCCGCTTTGTGGCGGCCGCTGGGGAGATCAATGTCAGCCTTTTCGCCTCCGCTTTAGGAGCGGGTGTGCCGCGCGACATGATGATTCGTTTTGCTGATATCTTCGCGTTTGATGTCGACTTCTCGCGGGATATCCATCGCGGCGACCGCTTTGAGCTCGTCTATGAGATGCGCGTTGACCAAGAGGGTCGGGAGGTCGCGCCAGGAGAGATCCTGTTTGCGGCTCTTTCATGGAAGGGCGGCACGAGCCAACGGCGCTACTACCTGTTTGCGCCAGAGGGAGAGGAGGGGCGCTACTTTGACCAGACGGGCCGCAATCCTCGAACGCAGCTGATGAAGACACCGATCAACGGCGCACGCATCAGTTCGGGATTTGGACGCCGGACCCATCCCATCTTGGGCTATGACAAGGATCACCAAGGTGTTGATTTTGCGGCACCTCGAGGAACACCGATCATGGCGACCGGCGATGGTGAAGTGGTGATCTCAGGGCCCAGAGGGAGTTTTGGCAACTATATCCGTCTGCGCCACACCGGGGGTTATGCGACGGCCTATGCGCACCTCGATCGCATCGCGCCGGCCATTAAACCCGGCCAGCAGGTGCAACAAGGTGATGTCATTGGCTATGTCGGATCCACCGGGCGTTCGACCGGCCCGCACCTTCACTACGAGGTTCTTTTCCAGGGCAAGCAACAAAATCCCCAGACGGTCAAAGTTGCGGTCGGCGAAACCTTGATCGGCCCCTCAAAATCACGCTTCACGGTGAGCCGCGATAAGGCGGATCGTTTGCGCGTTGTGCCCTTCGCTGTGACGGACAGTGCAGGCCAGTAACGCGCTGGCGGCTTTTATTCCGTCATCAAAGCAAATGGAGGCGCGAGCCGATGTCTGAAAACCTCGAAGTGCAGTTTGCGTCTTTGCTCTCGTCCAGGCTGTGTCATGACCTGGTCAACCCCGCCGGTGCCCTGAGCACGGCGCTTGATGTGCTGGAGAACGAAAGTGATCCGGATATGCTTGCCCATGCTAAGTCGCTGATGAATGAAAGCGCAGCGCGTATGTTGGCGGTGATTGAGTTTGCGCGATTGGCCTATGGCGCGTCTGGGGGTGATGGTCATCTCGATACGGAGTCTCTTCGGGCGGTGAGCGAAAAACTCTATGGCTTTCTCAAACCCGATTTGTCGTGGAATTTATCACCCAGCAGTCTGTTGAAGGCTGATGCGCGTATTCTTCTCAACCTGTTGTTGAGCTGCGAGCGCGTGGCCCCCCGCGCTGGGTCAGTCGTGACGGTGGATCCTGCTGGGGATCTTTTCATCGTGACCGCGGCGGGGAAGCGCGCCGGCGTGCCGGACGACATGGTGGCTGTCCTCCAAGGAGATCAAGACACTGATGAGCCAAAGCTGATGCCCGCGCGGTTGGCGCAGCGTTTAGCGGAGTTGGGTGGTCGGCGGATCTTGGTGGAGAATGGCGAAGAGGTGTCGAAGATTCTGTTGGTCTGAAGGAGCATTTTATTGCTTAAAAGGTGATGCGATACCTTAACTTTCGATAGAGCAACGCTGTTCTACGACCTGAAAGGTTGTGAGGGAGGGTCGAGGATTTGAGACGTTGCGTTGTTGTCGAGGAATCGGAACTCATCGGGAGCATTTTGGGCGCTCTGCTGACGGAACGTGATTGGGAACTATCGGTTTCGACGCATGCGGAGAAAGCCCTTGATCTGATCCGCGCCTCTGGTGCCGATTTGGTGCTTCTCGATTGGGAGCTACCCAGCCTCGGGGCGCTGGATGTGTTGGCAGGCATCGCACCCATGACGGATGATGAGCGCCCCCACGTGATCATCTTGATGACGGAATGTGATCCGAAACAAATCAATCTCGCCCGCGAGGCCGGGGTCACTGATTATCTCAAGAAACCGATTGATAACGAAGAACTCATGCGCGCTGTTGAGCGTTCGTTTCTATCCCGCGAAGAGAACGCCGCTTGATCTTTACGGGGACTGTATCAGAGCGATCCCGCGTTTGAGAAGCCGCAGGGCGTTTCGTGTTGTGAGCAAGCGAACCAAATCCCGTGACGTATCGGGAAAGAGGCGTTGTTCGGCGCGAACACCGAACGGCCCTGCAAGGGCGAAGCAAACCAACCCCACAGGCTTTTGCTCCGTGCCGCCACCAGGGCCAGCAACCCCAGTCACCGCCACCGAAAGATCTGCGCCGGAACGGGCAAGCGCGCCCGAGGCCATGGCCTTGGCGACGTGTTGACTGACAGCGCCATGGGCTGCGATCACCCCGGGCGCCACGCCCAAAAGATCCTCTTTGGCTTCGTTCGCGTAGGTCACAAAGCCATACGTCAACACCGCCGAAGAGCCCGGCACACTGGTCAGTGCGGCCGAAATCAGTCCACCGGTGCAGGATTCAGCGGTCGCCGCGGTCAAGCCCTTTGAAGCGGCAAGGGTGACCACGACCTCGGCTAGTTTTTGGCATGTTGGCTCGATGATCATGACGCGGGCAGCCCAACGGTGACCACGGCCTGCGCGGCAATGCCTTCGCCTCGACCGGTGAAACCCAGTTTCTCCGTTGTCGTTGCTTTCACCGCAACGCGGCCCAGATCGACATCCATCAGTTCAGCCAATACCTGCCGCATGGCTTCGCGGTGAGGACCAACCTTTGGAGCCTCACAGATGAGTGTCACGTCGCAATGAAGAATTTTGCCGCCCCGCTCGCGCACACGGGCTGCTGCATGGCGCAAGAACACCTCCGATGCCGCGCCCTTCCATTGCGGATCACTCGGCGGGAAGTGGGCTCCAATGTCGCCCTCGGCGATTGCTCCGTACAGGGCATCCGTCAGCGTGTGCATACCGACATCCGCATCTGAGTGGCCCTTGAGCTTTGCCGTATGAGGAATATCGACGCCGCATAGCGTCACGTGATCTCCTGGTTCGAAAGCATGAACGTCAAAACCTGACCCGATGCGGGTCTCAAGCGGTGGATCGATGATGCGTTCTGCCAAGGCAAAGTCCTCCGGCCGGGTGATTTTCATGTTCGTGCCGAGATCTTCCACCAAGGTGACGGGGAGGCCTGCGGCCTCAAGCAGTGAGGCATCGTCGGTCATGTCTTGGCGATCGGAAAATTGACGGTGAACGGAGAGGATCGTGGTAAATCTAAAGCCTTGTGGCGTCTGCGCGCGCCACAATCCTTGTCGCTGAACAGTTTCTCCCACGGTTTGTGCACTGGTTTCGCGCTTCAGCGTGTCGCTCACGGGCAGGGCAGCGATCGCGCCATCGGCATGATCGAGGGCCGCGATAACGGCGCTGATTGTCTGCTCCGTGACGAATGGTCGAGCCGCGTCATGGATCAAAACCGTGTCAGGCGTGGAGGGGGCGAGGGCCTCAAGCCCTTTGAGAACAGAGCCTTGGCGTTCAACATCACCAACAACCGGCGGCAGGACCGTCGTCAGGCCTGCCGCCGCTTGGGCGAAGCGATCCGCCTGATCGTCGGCGATCACCACCTGGATCCGGTCGATCAGCGGGTGCTGGTCAAACGCCCGTAACGTCCGGCGGAGCACAGGCTCACCACCCAAGAGCTGATACTGCTTGGGGACCGAGCCGCCTGCACGGGTGCCTTTCCCGGCAGCGACAATAAGAGCGGCATGAGACATTCCCGCCCTTTGGCAAGCTCCGCGTGCCCCTGCAATCGCTACTTTAATGGCGCCAGCCAGCGGGATGCGCTGCAGCGCAGCACGTGCGACTCGCCAGCGTCTTAAAATTTCGCTAACGTGATGTTGGGAACATTTGAAACGACACCATGAGCTTGATTGGCAGCATTGTTCGGGGCCTCATTTGGGCTGTGTTAATCACGGCCGTGGCCGCGTTGGTTGGGGCTGTTGCGGCCGTTTTTGGTTGCGAAAGTGGTGGTTGCCAAACCTTCGTTCCTTTTTCCGAACTGATGATGGAACCAGCGCCGGGATTGAACACTTCGGTGCCAACGGTCGCGGTTTTGGGCGGCATCTTGTTTTTCGGCCTTTTCATCGTTTTGACCCCGCGCGACCCGGTCAC
>JBCCBY010000175.1:0-6543 GCA_039033795.1 Pseudomonadota bacterium
CAGAGGCCACGCCGTAGCGTAAGGCCTCATAGGACGATCCGCCTGCGATCATCAAACGCGAGAGCGCAGAGACAGCGCCGCTTGACGCCACCAGCGTCGCGCCATGGGCATAGGCGCTGGCAATCGCTCTTAACACGGCGCTTTCCTCGCCGCGGTGCAGCAGGGTCTCAACCAGGCGGATTTGATTACCGCCGCAGAGGAAAATGACGTTCATACGGGCGATTTGGTCGAGGATCTCTGGATCCTTCGCGGCATATTCGACGGTATCGATGGTCACACCAAGGTCGATCGCCTCGACGTGATGGGCCTTAAAGAAGTCCACATGCTCACGCGCGGTTCTCCGTGCCTCCGCCGAGGCAGCAGCAAAAATACCCACCGGACCTTGGCCAATCATGTCGATAACGGCCTCCTGCTGAGGCCGCTCATGATAAAGCGGTGAGGAGCCTAGCAATATTATCCGTGAACGCTCGTTAAGATCCATGCCAAAGGTGCGCACACCGCGTTGGTCAACACCCTCCATCATATCTGGGGACAATTGCTGAAGCCCCAGTGATACCCGCATGTTGAGCGCCGTCATCCGCAGACCCTCATCGGGGGTCGAGATCAGACACCGGCTCGATCCTTTTCTTCGGGCAATCCTTGCGACCGCCATGGTCGATGACTTGGGATCCAACACCGACAGGGTATCGGTCGAGTAGGTCGACTGATCGCCCAACACGAGGCGCGCAAGAAGATCATAAATCGCATACGCACCAAAAGCGTTACGCTGGGAGCGAGCAGGCGCACGATAAGCGATCTCGCCCCGCTTCACCCGGCGCTTGTTCTCCGCCGGCGTCACCGTGAAGCGAGGCAGTGATAGCATGTCACCATCGTCAATATAGCTGAGCTTGACATCCTCATAGTCGTTCGTATCGGGATTAAGCGTCGCACGACGCGTATCAACCAACAGCATCCCGTACTCGCCCACGACTTGCGCCTCGGTACCGTCGATAATCAGCGCCGTGTTCTCGTCGATGCCCAGGCCGACTTTTTCCTTCGAATTGGCGAGCGCCACAACCATGCGCGCACGACGTCCGCGCTTAATGAAATGCTGATCGACGAGACCATGGCGAAAAAAGCCAAGACCAGGACCAAGAAGAAGCCCAGGCTGCTCAGGGTCCTCCGTGTAGCCGTGGAACATCGCCTCAAAGGAGGTGCCGCCAACGATCATCGTTTCGGACATCATCGCCGCGCCGGCACTTGACCCCGCAAGTAGGCCGCCGGCTGCATGCGCCTCCCGGATCGCCGCGAGAAGAGGGGTGTCCACACCCCCAGGCGCCAAGGCTGCGAGAATTTTCGATTGGTCCCCGCCTGTGAAATAGACGCTCCCGACCTCTTTGACTTGAGCAATGAGCGCTGGATCATAGGCAGTCTGCGGAGCGTTTTCGTCGGTGACATCAAGAACGTCGGCGACAAAGCCATGCATCTCAAAAGCCGCGAGGGTTTCCTCGCCCACCTCTTTGGGCTCTGACGACGCTGTGGGGAGGATCAGGATCCGGCCACCACAAAGCCGCCGCATCTCACGATAGATGCGACGGTTGTCGTCCTCTAGCCGTCCACCAATGATGGCGAACTTGCGGTCGACCGGGGGTTTCACCCGAGCCGATGAGCGCGTGGCGGGCATGAGATCTGAACCTTAGGCCTTAGGTGCGCGGCGCAAGCCACACACCACGTTCATCCGAAACTATCGTGTAACCGTCAGGAACATCAATTTCTGCGTCGAGATTCTTTTGTGTCGCCGCTTCACTTTTCTGCGGGGTGCCGCCCTCGGGCTTAAAATGGACAATCTGTTTCCACGCCCGGGTGACCCCGGCGCAGAACATCAGGACGAGATCGTCGGGTGCAGCCCGGGCAAGGCCCTCATCGACGGAGGCCTCTTCGCTCGACATGATCTTGATCTGATCGCGGCCGACGCCGTTTTTCTCCAGCTCCGCCGCCAAGATTTCCTGGATCTCGCCTTCTTTCCGGCCACGCAAATCGTCATCGGTGTGGCAGAAATAAAGATCGAACTGTCCCGCGATCACGCGCCCGATGGCGCGAATGTCGTCATCCCGCCGGTCGCCAGGGCAGGTCGCACAGACGATCTTCTTGCCCTTGGTGTCAAGCTGGCCAACCAAATCCACCATCGAGGAAATCGCCGCTTCGTTGTGACCATAGTCGAGGATCACGCGGAAGCCATGCTCTTCGAAGACGTTCATCCGTCCAGGGCTTTGGTAGAAGGAGTTGTTGAAGGTCCGCAGGCCGCTGCGAATTTGATCAAGGCTCAAACCCATGGCGTAGGCCATCGCGGCTGCGAACATGGCATTTTCAACATTGTGCCGAGCTTTGCCCTCAAGCGTCGCCGGGATCAGATGGGTCCAAATCAGCGGCGTTTGGCTCTCTTTGTCATAGAGCACGATCTGCTCGCCATTGGCGCCGCCCTCGAGAACGACCGCGCGTTTACCGGCTTTGATGTGCTCTTTGACGATTTTGTTGTGCGGGTTTTGCGTGACGTAACAAATGTTCTCCGCCTGCGTATGCGCCGCCATTTTGAGGGTGTAGATATTATCTGCATTAAGAACAGCGGTGTCACGCGCCACCTCAACCACAAGGCGTTTGACCCGGGCCAAATCATCCAGCGTGTCCACCCCGCCAAGACCCAAATGGTCTGAGCTAACGTTCAGAACGGCACCGACATCGCAATATTTATAGCCAAGACCTGCACGGACGATCCCGCCTCGCGCCGTCTCGATCACCGCCGCATCCACATCAGGATCACGCAGCACCATACCCGCCGACACCGGTCCGGTCATATCACCCTTGATCGACACATTGCCGTCGATCATCACCGCATCGGTGCTGGTCTGTCCCACCACCATGCCGGCCATTTTGAGAACATGCGACAGCATACGGGCCGTTGTCGTTTTGCCATTGGTCCCGGTCAGCGCTGCGATGGGAATACGGCTTGGCGTTTGCGGCGGGAAGAGCATATCCATGATCGCTCCGCCAACGTCCCGCGGCTCGCCCTCAGACGGAGCGATATGCATCCGGATGCCGGGGCCCGCGTTAATCTCACAGATCGCCCCGCCAGTCTCACGATAGCTCTGAGCAATATCGGTGGTGAGGAAATCAACCCCGCCAATATCAAGGCCCACCGCTTTGATCGCGCGCTCGGCCATTCTTTTGTTATCGGGATGGATAATATCGGTCACGTCAGCGGCCGTACCGCCAGTGGAGAGGTTTGCGGTCTTCCGTAAAAAGACGATATCACCTTCTTCTGGAACAGAGCTCGGGCGATAGCCCTTCTCGCGCATCACCTCGATCTCACGATCGCCCAAATCGATCCGTGTGAGCATGTTTTCATGCCCAGCACCGCGCCGCGGATCGCGGTTGGTGATTTCAATCAGCTCTTCGATCGTCGATTTGCCATCGCCCTTGACGTGGGCGGGCAGGCGCCGCGCTGCTGCGACGAGCTCACCATTGACCACGAGAAGGCGGTGGTCGTCGCCAGGGATCATGGCCTCGACAAGGACGCCGCTGCCATTGCCCGCCGCAATCGGGAAGGCGGCCGCGACATCGTCCTCCGTTTGCAGATTAACCGAAACACCGCGACCATGGTTGCCATCCGATGGTTTCACCACCACCGGGAAACCAATCTGCTCCGCGGCCCGCACCGCCATCTTTTCATCGCGCGCAAAAAACTGCTCTGGAACAGGAAGACCCAGATCACGCAAAAGCTGCAAGGAGACCTCTTTGTCCTTCGCGATGTCCACCGCGATGCAGCCGGTCTGGCTGGTCAGGGCCGCCTCAATGCGTTTTTGGAACTTTCCTTGGCCGAGCTGGATCAAGCTCGCGTCATTGAGCCGCATCCAAGGGATCCCGCGCGCATCCGCCGCTTCCACCAGCGCTTGGCCCGACGGGCCCAACGCCCGACGGCTCGCGAAAGAGACATAATCGGCGATCTCTTCGGCGATCATCAACGGCTTGTCGCGGATCGGGTCGATCAGTTCGAGCACGATGAGGCGCGCAAGATCGCCTGCCTCGAGACCGGTTGAACGCGACATGTAGCTGAAGATGACATCGCCTTCGTCCTTCTCAGGACCCTCGATGAAGCGCGCGATATCAAGACTGGCGCCTGCCTGGCGTTGAAGGCCCAAGGCCACCCACGCCATCACCTCGCCGACGTGGCAATCACCTTGCCGGAGATAATCCGCCAAGTTCTGACCGTTTGCCGCGGTCCGACCCTCAAGACCCGGCAAAACGTCGAGCAATGCTTTGACGGGCTCACTGCCATAGTCGCCAAAACGTTGGCTTTTCAGCCCATGGAACTCCATGAGCAACCGAATAATGGGGTCTCGCTCATAGACGTTGGGTCCAACATAGACACGCGAGCGAATGATCTTCATGGCAAGCCTCTCTTCACCAAAGGCCTTTGTGGGGCGCAGCAATTCTTCGAGTGGGCGACTGATTTCAGGCCCGTTTGACGCACGAAAATGCTCGGCAATGGATTTCCGCTCGTCAATCAACTTTATGTCATTTTTTATCGGGCCTATCGCAGCGAGACGAACACCGCGCAAGGACCACCACCAGGAGATGCAAGCGATGGGTGAAACTGCGACGATCGACCCCGGTCTGGCGACGTCCCGCAAAGAACGCGTGGCGCTGCCTGATAGCCATGGCCGATCCTATCCGCCTATCGAAATCTGGCGGTTTGGGGAGGTTGGCGCGCGGCCAAAGGCGTATATCCAAACAGGCCTTCACGCCGATGAGCTTCCGGGCATGCTGGTCGTGCGGAAAATGGCCGAAGAGCTCGAAGCGCTGCACCAACGCGGCGCGATCAAAGGCGAGGTGGTGCTGGTGCCGGTCGCCAACCCGATCGGGCTGAGCCAAATTGAAGGCGGCTATCTCATGGGCCGGGTGGAACGCGCAACGAGCCGCAACTTCAATCGCGGCTATCCTGATCTTTACGCCCTGGTGAAAGACAAGATTGCCGAAAAGCTTGGTGGCGATGAGGCCGAGAACCTCAAGATCATCCGAAAAGCGATGCGCAAGGCTGTCGCCAAGATCGAGCCAGATGATGCCTTTGGCGTTATGCAAAAGACGCTGACCTATGAGGCGTGTGACGCAGATATCGTGCTTGATGTGCATGCGGACAATGAGGCGATGATCCACCTTTACGTGGGTGAAGCCAATTGGCCCGACGCCACAGACCTCGCCGCCGAGATCGATGCGCGCGCGGTGCTGTTGACGGACGAATCTGGCGGTGATCCTTTTGACGAGGCGTTTGGCTTTGCTTGGCCGCGGCTGCAGCAAGCCTTTCCGGACAAACCCATCCCGATGGGGACGCTCTCGGCCACGTTGGAGCTTCGATCGAACAATCACGTGACGCATCGGGACAGTGATCGGGATGTTCGGGCATTGATGCGATTTCTGACCCGCCGCGGGGTGCTGGACGGCGAAGCGGGAGCGCTTCCGCGGCTTCTGTGCGAAGCTTATCCCATCCGGGCGATGCAGCAACTCCGTGCACCAATTGAAGGTCTCATTGTCTACTGCCTGGCTCTTGGCGACAGCGTCCGCAAAGGCGACCTTATCGCTGAAATCGTTCCGCCGCTGGGCGGCCCGGTCGCCCATGTGGTGGCGGAAACCGACGGTCTTCTCTTTGCCCGCCATGACCAAACATGGGCCTGGGAAAGCAAAGTGATCGGAAAGGTTGCAGGACGCGACGTGCTCGAAAGCCGGAAAGGCGATCTTTTAACGCCCTAAGGCATGGGCTGCGCGATAAGGGCGGCATGGGGCGCCAATACAATGTCTTGGCCTTCGAGCGCAGAACCCGTGGAGGGCGGGCGTATCGTCAGACCACGCCTCGTCTTTAAACGCACGCGCTCTACCGATAGATTGAACACGCACCAAAGGCGCTCATCACCCAACTGTCGTGTGAAGCAAAGCAGCTGATCCTCAGCGTCATCAAACGCGATGGAGCCGATACGCAAAGCCTCGCTCTTGCGCCGTAATTCGATGACCTCTTTTGCGTGGTGAAGAACCGATTGTTGGTCGACGTTCTGGTCATAGGCGGCCAGCAGTTTGTGCCGCTTCTCCACCTTCATCCAAGGCTGGCCAGTTGTGAAACCAGCATGGGGTGCGTTCGCCGTCCACGGCATAGGCGTTCGCGCGCCGTCGCGGCCGAGATCTTCGGGCCAGAACCGAATAGCCTCAGGATCACGCAAGTCCTCAAAGGCAAGTTCTGCCTGCGGAAGACCAAGCTCATCGCCCTGGTAAAGAAAGACCGTGCCGCGGAGGCAACAGAGCAGGGTGAGGAGCTGTTTCGCCAGCGCTTCGCCGCCATCCTGACCGCCCCAGCGCGTCACCGCGCGCCGGACATCATGGTTGGAGAAGGACCAGGACGGCCACGCCTCGGTCGCCTCCCATTCCTCCACCGTGTCGCGGATCAATGCCGGCGTCAGCTCATCGGCGCGAAGAAACTGAAAATTATAAGCGTTATGGAGGAGCTCTTTATTCTCTGTGTAC
>JBCCBY010000176.1:0-6528 GCA_039033795.1 Pseudomonadota bacterium
AAAAAAATTTGCGAGTTCTCATAGTCTTCAGCTTAGGACTGTAGTTAGGTAATATATACACTAGTACAATTCGGCGTAAATAAGACAACCATATTCGCGGCTCGTCGTGCTGAACGCTATGGATGCGGTCAACCGCGGCGCGACCATCATGACACGGCGCAAAGTGATCAGTGCAGAGCGCGTTAAGGGATTATGGCAGGTCGTTATTCAAAACGATGACGGAACGTCCGAACTGATCAAAGCAAAGGTGCTCGTGAACGCCGCGGGCCCTTGGGTCAGCGATGTTCTACAAACCATCACCAACGTCACATCAAAAAAGACCCTGCGTCTGGTTAAGGGCAGCCATATCCTGACGCCCCGCCTTTATAGTCACGATAGAGCCTATATTTTTCAAAACACAGATGGGCGCATCATTTTCACCATTCCCTATGTCAATGACACAACACTTATCGGGACCACGGACGAACCCTTTGACGGTGAACCGCAAGACGCCGCGATCAGCGAAGCGGAAATCAACTATCTTTGTCAGTCCGTAAGCGAATACTTCCAAAAACCTTTGTCACCAGATGCGATTGTGGGCAGTTTTTCGGGCGTGCGGCCACTCTATGACGAGCTTGGGACCGATGAGGCGTCAGCGGTAACAAGGGATTACGCATTCGACATCGACACCGCGAACGCCGCCCCCATTTTATCCGTGTATGGTGGTAAGCTGACCACCTATCGTAGACTTGCAGAGCATGCTCTCGATCAGCTCTCTGACGTCTTCCCCCAAATGTCAAAAGCGTGGACGAAAACCGCATCTCTCCCTGGAGGGGAAGGCGGCTATGCGGCATGGGAAAGGCGCGAAAAGGAACTCAAAGCGCGCTATGCATTTCTCTCCGAAGACGTGTTTCAACGCATGGTAGCTGCCCATGGAGGCAACATCACCGTCTTTCTAAAAGATGCGCAATCATGCGATGACCTTGGTGATCATTTTGGCCACGGACTCTACGCAACCGAAGTGAACCACATGCTGGAACATGAGTTTGTCCGTACAGCAGAAGACTTACTCTTGAGGCGCACAAAACTTGGCTCTCTGATGACTGATGATCAGTGGAGACGTGTACAGCGCTATATCGATGCGCACCTACCCGGGCGCGCACACGCCGCCTGACCCCCGTGGTTACGCCTCGCGCTTGTAGGTGAGATAGATCTTTCTCGTGGTTTCCAGCACCTCCCATATGCCTTTCGAATTGTTATCAAAATAGACGCTGTCGCCAGCCTTGATCTCGATGGTTTCACCGCCCTCATGGTGAAAAAGGGCGTGTCCGCTCAAAAAGCTACTGATCTCCGCGTCCATGACCTTGCGGACCCATTGACCCGGGGTGCACTCCCAAAGCCCTGCCTCCGACCCATCAGCATTCTCATTGAGGGTCAGTCCCCGCAAATGTGAGACGGGTTCGCCGATCGGCTCTGGAACGGGGCCCCAATCCTCAAGCTCAGATGAGGGAATATCGACGGGCGCTTTCATTTGTTTGACAGCCATCTCGGCCTCCGTTTCGCGGCCAGCCTAGATCAAACAAAGACCCGTCCCTTGGCAATGGCAGCGGACGCGCATGGAAACATCCCGGACCATGGTCGTTGGTGACCAAAATCGGTAACGGACAGGTTGATGAAAAGAGGGCATCACAGAGTTAGGTGGCCTGAAGCCTGACGCTCTTGGCTTTGACCATCGCCAAACGCGATGCTGGATTCGGCCATCTCGCCTTGCCTGTTGCTGCGTCTTACGCTGGCTTTTGTCCTTTAAAGAAGGCCGGCAGCAACGCTCGTTCATTCAAGACGCGCTCTAGAGCTATCCAGTTGGCTATAAAATGCTCAGCCTGCTGCGAACCAAACAATTCATCTAGTTGATTGTGAAGCGGACCCCTTAAGAGGTCGAGCTCTTTGCTTGAGGCCTCTGCATACCAACCTTCATCATCTCTTCCCTCAACATCTCGAAACCCTACATTATAGAGATCATGACACTGATCGTCGATGGTTTGCATCTCATAGGTCAGCTCTTCAAGTTTGATCCAAGTCTTCATGTCATCGCTCAGTGGTCCAGGCGACTTTGTCCAATCATAGGACAGGACGTGGCCGGTCTTTTTCAAGACACGATAGACCTCTGCAAACAGCTGGGGCTTATCTGGGGTTTGGGTAAAGGCGCCGATGCTAAAAACAATGTCAAACGAGGCGCTTGCAAAATCGAGCGGGCCTGGCAGGACGTGCCGACACTCCACCAGGTGATCGAAACCAGCCTGCTCAATACTCTTCCGTGCTCGGTCGATAAGCGGCTGTTCTAAATCGATCGCCACAATCTCTGCACCGAACTCACGTGCCAAGATGATATCCGCGCCTCCCAAACCACAGCCAATATCGAGAATACGTTTTCCGGCAATCTCGACACCATCAAAGACACGATGCACAAGCTGTGATCCCCCGGGGGCCATAAAGCCTTCGCCCCAAATCAGCTCAAGCATCTTAACGGTGACGTCATCATATTCGTTTATATGCTCTGCTTGCTGACTTTTCATTCTCCTCCCCAACGTTCTGTGGCCACAGTCCGTTTACGCGGTTATGCTACCGGCAACACACAGGCCTGCGAACCATGGCTCAACCGCGACAGTCTGCGCAAGATCCAGACAGTTCAAGAACACGGTGGTCGATCGAAAAACCAAGGGCCGCCGCATCCGCGGCCAGCAAACGCTCTAGTTTCTTGTTCTCAATCTCTGAAGACAGGCCGCATGCGTTGCATACAAAAAGGATACACGCATGATCACAATGTGGACGCTTACAGGCGATGTAAGCGTTCCGGCTTTCGATTCGGACGGCAACACCTTGCCCGCATAAAAAGTCGAGCGTCCGATAAACACTTGGGGCTGACAGTTTTCGATCTGCTATTTCGGAGAGGTGGTCGCGCAACTCATAGGCGCCTAACGGTCGCTCCGCGAACCAAAGCGCTTCCAAAACGGCCTCGCGCAGAGGGGTGATCTGTGCACCTTTCAACCTGCACGCGGCGATCGCATCCGCAAGACCGTGCTCTGACGATATTTTAGAATTTGGCATGGGTTGCGATCCTCGATTGCAATATTGTTGCATTCAATGGTATAAAATACTGCTGACCCAATTTTACCCGCATTTCGACCCACTTACCAAGAGAGAATTCCATGTCCCTGTCTGCTTCTGCCGACCCACGTCTTCCTGTCACGGTTCTTTCGGGCTTTCTAGGAGCGGGAAAAACCACGCTGCTCAACCGCGTTTTGAACAATCGCGAGGGACGTCGTGTTGCTGTGATCGTCAACGATATGTCTGAAGTCAACATTGACGCCGACCTTGTGAGGGCGGGTTCAGAGCTTAGCCGGACGGATGAGACACTGGTCGAAATGTCGAATGGCTGCATTTGTTGCACCTTGCGCGACGATCTTCTAGCTGAGGTCAGGCGGCTCGCGGAGGAGGGGCGCTTTGACTATCTCCTCATCGAATCCACCGGGATATCCGAACCCTTGCCCGTCGCCGCAACGTTCGATTTTCGAACCGAAGATGGCGAAAGCCTCGCTGATATTGCTCGGATCGACACCATGGTCACGGTGGTGGATGCCGTGAACCTCCTCAATGATTTCTCCAGCCACGACTTCCTGCGTGACCGCGGTGAGGTCATGGGAGAAGAAGACGAGCGCACACTTGTTCATCTTTTGACTGATCAAATAGAATTTGCAGATATCGTGATCTTGAATAAGATTGATGACGCACGCGCAGAACAGGTTGATGCTGCGCGCAAGATCATCCGAAGCCTGAACGCAGATGTGGAGATTATTGAAACATCTTACTCTGATGTTCCGTCTAATGCTATTCTCGATACTGGTCTCTTTGACTTCGAAAAGGCACATGAGCATCCCATGTGGGCCAAGGAACTCTATGGGTTTGCTGATCATACGCCGGAAACAGAAGAGTATGGCGTTACGTCCTATGTCTATCGGGCACGTCGCCCATTTGATCCTCAGGCGATTCATTCTCTTCTGAACGAGTCGCTGCCTGGAGTGATCCGGGCAAAGGGGCATTTTTGGGTCGCGACCAAACCCGATTGGGTGGTGGAGTTTTCCCTTGCTGGTGCGCTCTCGAGTATCTCGCCTCTTGGCTCATGGTGGGCGAGCGTGCCGCAAGAGCGATGGCCACAATCCGATGAAATCGACGCTTTTGTGGCGAAGCACTGGCAGGAACCCTATGGCGATCGCCGGCAAGAAATTGTCTTTATCGGCGCTGGTATGTCCTGGCCATCGCTCAAAGCGCGGCTCGACGCTGCATTGATTCCAGAAGGTCTTCCGTATTCAGTCGACAAGCCTCCTGTTATGCCCGATCCATTTCCAGTGTGGCGCCGTGTTCCGTCGACTGATTCATGACGTCGTTGGAGCCATCGGTAAATGCGTTGGGACAACCGATAGAAGGGGGCACAGCATGCGCCGCTCCCTTGCCCAAAAAGAAGACAACGCCTGTTGCGTTGGTTGATCAACTGTCCGAACTCGACGCCGTTTTTGACGAGTCAATCGATGGTGTCTTGGTCAAACGTTCAATCCCCGCATTTGTTCAGTCTGCGCTCAATGCGGTGTCGCTCGACCCCGCGATGGGTGGGCGCTTTTGCCTGCCCCCGAGTGGTGTGGCTGCTTGCATCAACGAGATCTTGAGCAATCGCGGAATCACCCTCTCTACAGCTAAGCGCTGGATCGCAGGGGATGCGCAGAGTCTCGCCGTTCAGCTTGCACGGATCCTTTGTGTCGACGACGTTCTTCTTCGGGTCGAGGTCGTCAATGACAACGCATGCCGAAAGTTTCACCGTGATGCGATTCGGGCCCGTCTCATTTGCACCTATATCGGTCCTGGAACGGAGTATGGGGCGGAGGCGGGGGCAAGCGAACCTGATCCTATCGAAACGGTGCCCACAGGTTGCCCGATCTTGTTAAAAGGCAAGGCATGGCGTGGTTCGAGCCCGTCAACTCTCTTGCATCGCTCTCCACCGATTGAGGGCACAGAAACCTCGCGCTTGGTGGTTGTCATTGACGAAGCCACACCGGCGTTGCTGTAATTCCTAAGCTCGAATGAGCGATGACAAACGGCGATTGTCAAAGCATCTAAGCCAGCGCCCCTCCGTGCGCCATACCTTAGAGGGCACGAGGATCCTCATTGACGCTTTTATGATTAGTACTGAATGAAGATCCAAATAAACTCATTGCTGAATAATTGTTCGTTGAAGAATATTGATTCCATCTTTTATTCGGTCTGCTGGTCGTTGGCCGGACTTCGCGCCACTTAAAGTGAGTATTTCCTCTGCAGAAAGACGAAAATCTGGCCGGAATCCAGTTGCCGCCGCCTCGCATATCGGCCATAGATCAGAACGTGGCGCACTGGTACAAGACATTTCCAGATCACCGAGATTTGTCGCATCGTCATCAACCGCTGCAAGGAAAATATGTTCCGGAAGGAAGTGTTTTTCATCAGCAAACTGTTCAGCGCCCCGCGCAACGAGTGCTGCGGCATCTTCTTTCAACCCTGCAGACAGAAGATCATAGGCACGCAACTCAAAAACCTCCACCGCGGGTGGCTCACCATAGGGCTTGGCAGAACGACTCAAGTTGAGCGCCAGCACGAGATTATCCGAACCGGTATCAAATTGCCCCTGCATACGGCGCACGCGCCGCTTTAAAAGACGACCATGGGAAGACTGCATGTTGACCTTTGATAGCGAAGCCTTGGCCTCATCAACATGGCTCGATGATAACGCGCGTTCAACCTCATAGGAAGCCTCCAAAGACGCCGTCACCGCTGCGTGAGCAGCACTGTCTCGGTACGCCAACGTCCCCTGATCGCTGGCACGATTTGTACGCGATTCACTCAACAGCGCCTTGCCTTCGTCAGTCGACAGGAAATCTCGCACGAGCTCTTCGCGCTCAGCAGGTGATGCGTATACCGAGGGCAATGCAGCAGCCATAAAAGCGACGCGAAGACGGCGATTTGCTCTCTTCTCTAATGGATCCAGCACATCTTGGAGACTTACACTCTGGCCCGTCAGCAAGGTCGCCACGCCATAGTCCCTCGCAGCTGCTATCACATCGTCCACCGTCTCATTCACAGCCACGAGCTCTGCACACGCCTTTTCCCGGCCTTCCGCAAAACTCTTAAAAGCTGCGATTGCGCCCGAAGGTCTAAAGCCAGCCTTGAGCATCATTCGGACAGCAAGCCCATCAGCTGCTTCTTCTTGTTCATTGCGCCACACGGGCTTCGCAATGGTCGAAGAGATGCTTTGAAGTCTATCAGAGGCATTCAACGCACGTATACTGATTTCGTGTTCTTCCGTAACCTCGGACACGACATAGTCTTTAGACACGCGCAGCTTGGACAGTTGAGAAGCTGTCTCTAAACCTCGATGCAGTTGAGCCATCCGTTGGATGGAGCGATGAAGAGACGCATTGTCTGACGTATCACCATTGATAATATGCGCCATTTCGTGCGCGATGATAA
>JBCCBY010000177.1:0-6523 GCA_039033795.1 Pseudomonadota bacterium
CCAAAAGGCCAACGAGATCTTCCTCGCAACCACCGGCTATCAGGAATCGGAAATCATTGGGCAACACCACCGGATGTTCTGCGAACCAGAGCTCTATAACAGCTCTGAGTACAAAGAGTTCTGGGGTCAGCTGGCGGACGGTCATTCCAGCAGTGGACGCTTTAAGCGGATCAACAAGTCCGGCGATGATCTTTGGCTGCAGGCTGTCTACACGCCAATCCTCGATTCCCATGGGAAAGCGTTCAAAGTCGTCAAATTTGCTTCTGACATCACGGAAGTTGAGCTCGCGCGTCAGGCCGATGAAGAACGTCGTGCGCGCGAAGAACAAGAGCAAAAAACGATCGTCGACAGCCTTGCCTTTGGTCTTGACCGGATGTCCGAAGGCGATTTTTCGGCGTCGATTCCCGATGCGTTCCCGGCGGATTATGAGCAGCTGCGTCAAGACTTCAACAATGCTGTGAGCAAGATGCGCGACTCAGAAGAAATTCGTCTTCGCACCGCAGAAGAACAGACGATGGTGGTCGAAAGCTTGGCTGAGGGCATGCAACGACTGTCTGAGGGCGTCCTCACATACCGCATCGAAGACGTGTTCCCCGGTGAGTATGACCGTCTGCGTGCGCTCTTTAATGACACGACTGGACGTCTTTGCGATGTGATGCAGTCGATTACCTCCACTGCGACAACACTGAAAACAGGCTCTTCAGATATCTCACAGGCTGCGGACGACCTTTCCAAACGGACGGAAAGTCAGGCGGCGACCCTTGAAGAAACGGCTGCTGCGCTTGATGAAATCACCGCCACGGTGAAGCAGACCGCAGACGGAGCGAAAGAGGTGAACAACGTCGCCTCCGAAACCCGCGCCGAGGCAAAAGCATCCGGCGATGTTGTGCGCAACGCTGTTTCGGCCATGGGTGAGATCGAGAAGTCATCGTCACAGATCAGCCAGATTATCGGTGTGATCGATGATATTGCGTTCCAAACCAACCTCTTGGCTCTCAATGCAGGTGTTGAGGCGGCACGGGCTGGTGATGCGGGTCGCGGCTTCGCCGTGGTCGCACAAGAAGTGCGTGCGTTGGCACAGCGCTCATCGGAAGCGGCGAAAGAGATCAAGGAACTGATCTCGACAAGTTCTGCCCAAGTTGCCGAAGGTGTCGATTTGGTGGGCGGTGCAGGCACGGCGCTCAATGATATCGTTGAGCGTGTCGAGAATGTCAGTGCACTTGTGTCAGAGATCGCAGCATCCGCCCAAGAACAATCCATCAGTCTTGGTGAGGTCAATGACGCCATGAACAAGATGGACCAAGTGACCCAGCAGAACGCGGCAATGGTCGAACAGTCAACTGCATCGAGCCATGCTCTCGCAAGGGCTTCCAACATGCTGATCGATCGTGTGGCCCATTTCGAAGTGGGTGCTGGTGGTCAAGCGTCGATCACCGACATGGGTGGAGGCGACCACACCGGACATGCTGGACACGAACCACCGGTTGTTCAGCAAAGGGAGGCCGCGCAAGCATTCTTTGCGGGTGCAGGAGGTCCTGCCGAACAACTAGAAACTGTCGATGATGATTGGGAAGAGTTTTAAGGCTTTACCTCTACACGTATTGGGAGAGAGGATCCAGGACGCTCGGGGGATTAAAAGCGGCGTCCTGGTGATCTCCGAACGAGGGCATCAAACGTGGAAGAAACAGGGCGCAAGCAAACGATCCGAGTTTTGATCATCGACGACAGCGCAACGATGCGCGGATTGATGGATCACGCTTTATCAAAGGACCCCGACCTCGAAGTTGTGGGGTACGCAGCGGACGCATACGGTGCACGCGAAGCGATCAAAACGCTCGATCCGGACGTGGTTACTCTTGATATCAACATGCCGCGCATGGATGGTTTGACGTTTCTCGAGAAGTTGATGCGCCTGCGTCCGATCCCTGTGGTGGTGGTCACGTCGCAGACAGAAGACGCAGAACATATCGAAGGACAGGCCCTCGAACTCGGCGCAGCACACTGCCTTTTTAAGCCCGCTGGCCGGACCGGGGCCGCTCTTTTTAGTGCCTTGCCGAGTAAACTTAAAGACGCGGTTGCCATGGGGACGGGCAGCAGCGCAAAATCGGCCGATGCGGGGTGTGAGCATAAGTTCGATAGTTCAAAACTGATCCTTTTGGGTGCTTCGACCGGCGGCGTCGACGCTTTGGTGGCGGTTTTGCGAACATTTCCAAAAAACTGTCCGCCAACCTTGGTGGTTCAGCACATGCCGCCAAAGTTCATTGATCTTTTTACGCACCGTCTTAACACGGTCTGTACACCAAGTGTACATATTGCAAGTCATGGGTCCAAACCTGAAGCGGGGCGTGTCCTGATTGCACCGGCGGGACAGCATATGCGTCTTGTGGGTCGCGACACGTTGATGTGCGAACTTGAGGACTCTCCACCAGTCAATGGCTTTAAACCGTCGGTCGACGTCTTATTTGAATCGGGCGTAGAGCTTCGAGGAGCAAAGGTTGTTGCTGCGTTGTTAACAGGCATGGGCCGTGACGGTGCCAAGGGCCTTCTTCAGGTCAAGGAGGCAGGCGGTTTCACGGCTGCACAAGATGAAGCCACGAGCGTGGTGTGGGGCATGCCCCGCGTGGCATTTGAGCTTGGTGCGGTTGAGACACCGCTCCCTTTGGATGATATAGCGCCGGCCGTTCTTGACGCGTGTCGTGCAAAGACGGTTGCGAAAGCGTCATAGTGTCGTCGGCCTCCAATCCGGCGATGCACCAAGCTCTTATGTCTCAGCCGATCGGCGTTGGTGATCTTGCTGCCACCGATGACCCCGACCTCAGTTTCACCACGGTGTTGGGATCATGCATCGCCGTTGGGTTATGGGATCAATCAATCCGTGTTGGCGGGTTGAACCATTTTCTTCTTGCAACCGTTCAAGGTGAGGCACCGCAAGATCTGCGCTATGGAGAGGTTGCGATCCCTGCACTGATCAGCCGTTTGCAGACGTTAGGGGCAGAGACCCAGCGTTTAAAAGCTGTTGTCGTTGGCGGTGCAAACGTCATTCGTGCGCGTGTCGCGATTGGCACCGAAAACGCTCTATTCGCGAACAATTGGTTGGCAGATCATGGAATTTCGGTGGTCAAAAGTGAGACCGGCGGCAGGCATGCGCGCCGGTTCACCTTCGCACCCGGCCGATCAAGCTATAAAATCTCGACGATCGCCGATGCGGCGGACTCGTTTGATTAAACGTCGAGAAACCTCATTGCGCTACAATATCCGCTGAGAGAGAGAAAAGGCATCCAAGGCTCTGGCTTGGAGGCCCATGGGTTGAGGATTCGCGCGCGCATGAGCGACGGGGCAAAAGAGTACAGCGAGGTGACGCTCGATGCGAAGCTAGCGTCGACGGCTGCACCGGGGCTGTTTGCACAGCTCAAAGAGCTCCGTCAGCAAACAGTTGTGCTGAATGCGAGCGAGGTCGAACAAATCGGTGTGCTCTGCATACAAATCATAATGTCTGCATCGAAAACCTGGGCAGACGAGGGGCATAGCTTTGAGGTGATTGAGCCTTCTGAGGCCTTCTTGTCGACCCTCGACGTTGTAGGGGTGTCGGCACAAGAACTTGGTATAGCGAAGGCGGGGTGAGGGTATATGGCTCTGAAAATATTAGCAGTTGAGGATAGTCTGACGGTTCGCACAATGATCGAACACGTTTTGAAGGAAGCTGGGTTCGAAGTTCATCTGGCCGAAGACGGCCAGCATGGATTGCGTCGCCTTCCAGAAGTGAAACCCGATGTGATCACCACGGACATGAACATGCCGATTATGGATGGTCTGGGGTTTATCAAAGGCGTTCGCGGCGATCTTCAGTACAAGATGACACCTATCCTCGTTATTTCTTCAGAAACTGCACCTGAACTTAAAAGCAAGGCGCGTTCTCTTGGAGCGTCTGGATGGATGGCGAAGCCTTTTCATGATGATCGCTTGATTTCAGCCGTTCGTCGGTTGGCTGCCTAGGATAGTGTCCAATGGATCCGTTGGCTGAACTTCGCGAGACGTTCTTTTTAGAATGCGATGAGTTGCTCGAACAACTTGAATCCGATCTCATGGAGCTTGAGGCGGGCTCTGAGGATCTTGAGCTGATTAACTCTGCCTTCCGCGCGGTGCATTCGATCAAAGGTGGCGCTGGCGCTTTTGCCATGACGGCGATCACCGAGACTGCCCATGTCTTTGAAACACTGATGGATCACTTGCGCTCCGAAGAGCTGCAGCTGAGCCCGGATTTGTGCTCGCTCCTGTTGCGCGGAAAAGACCTACTCACGGCAACAGTCAACGTTGAGCGGGGCGGCGAAGAGGTCGATGAAGTCGAAGCCGCGGCGGTTCTTGAAGCTTTTGAACAGGCGTGTCCTGACGGTCATGACGAGGAGGAAGATGCGAGCGACATCTTCCAGCCGGTTGGCATTGATCTCGAGCTCGGTGATGACGGCGAGGACGTAAGCGATGAAGATTTCCTTGCTGCCTTTGCGGGGAGCGACGACGACGAAACCGACGATGCAGGCACGGATGATAAGCTCTCGGTTCGTTTTAAACCGCTCGATGTGTTCTATGCGAGAGGAAATGATCCGGGACCGTTTTTGAAGGAGCTTTGCTCGCTGGGCGAAGCGAAGGTGGTCTGCGATGTGTCGCGCCTTCCGTCCATGGACGACCTTGATCCGACAGCTGCGTATATGTTTTGGACAGTCGCGCTGTCCGGCGGTGTCGATCGCATGGATATCGACGATATTTTTGATTTTGTGGGCGAAGATTGCGACAACGAGATCTCAGAAGCCTCGTCAGCTGATGATGAAGGGCCAGACGCGGACACCTCGACGGTCGACGTTTCTCTCGACGACGATGAAAATGCAAACATCGAGACCGTTCTTTCCGAAGAGGACTTTGCTGCTCTTCAGAACGATGATGATGAGGAAGATGCATCCGACAAAAGCGATGAGCCCGGTAGCATGTCGCCGGCGATCGCAAACGAACAGCTTACACAGACAACTGAACAAAAAGAGCCGGACACGACCCCTGCTCAGTCTACCCCTGAGAAGGTTGCGGCCAAACCATCAACAACGCCAACGCCGCCGAAGAGCACCGGCCCAAAACCCGTTGTGCGGGTTGAGTTGGCGCGTGTGGATCGTCTGATCAACTTGGTGTCTGAATTGGTAATCAGCCAGTCAATGCTCAGCCAAGCTGTTGAAGATCAACAAGATACAGCAACATCGTCGCTCAGCTCAGGGCTTGATGAATTTCGTCAGCTCACGCGGGAACTGCAAGAGAGCGTGATGGCTATCCGAGCAGAGCCCGTTAAGTCGCTCTTTATGCGAATGTCACAAATCGTCCGATCAACAGCGGCCTCAACCGGTAAAAAAGTCAAGCTCGTGACTGACGGTGACAGCACCGAGGTCGACAAAACGGTGATCGAACGTTTAGCTGAGCCTTTGACACATATGATCCGCAACGCGATTGATCACGGTGTTGAAAGCCCAGAAAAGCGAGAAGAGGTCGGAAAAGATGAACAGGGTGTTGTACATCTGTCAGCGGAACACCATTCAGGACGTGTCGTTCTACAAGTCAAAGACGATGGTGCTGGCGTCAATCGGGAGAAGGTCCGAGAGATAGCCATCCGTAAGGGAATTATCACCGAGGACGCGATTTTGAGCGAAAGTGAGACGGACGCTCTGCTTTTTGCTCCAGGGTTTTCGACGGCTGATACGATTAGTCAGGTCTCTGGTCGCGGTGTTGGCATGGATGTCGTCAAACGCGAGATCAATGCACTTGGCGGCCGTATCACGATTTCATCAGTCCCTGGGGAGGGAAGCACATTCACCATCAGTCTACCGCTGACACTCGCTGTTCTTGACGGCATGGTTATTCGGGTGGCTGATCAAACCGCCGTGTTGCCGCTGAGTGTCATTGCGGAAAGTCTGCGACCAGAGCCGAGCGATATCCAAAATCTGGGCGGTGATGATCAAGTGGTGTTTGTGCGGGGAAATTTTGTGCCCATTCTCGACGTGGGCGCTGCGCTGGGATACCGCGAACCGCTTGAGACTTTTGATGGTTCTGTGATGCTCCTTGTAGAGAGCGACACGGGAGCTGAATATGCTTTTGCAGTCGATGAGATCGTTGATCAGCGCCAGGTCGTGATCAAAGGGTTGCAAGCCAATTACGGCCGCATCAAGGGTGTCGCTGCAGCGACCATTCTAGGTGACGGCCAAATTGCTCTCATCTTGGACGTGAATGATCTCGCCCAAGATCACTCTGCCGTCGGTGTCGCTGTTCCGATGGCTGAGAACTTACAGGAGGCTGCGAATGTCTGAGTCACCCACTGAAAGCATCCTACAGCCTATGGAGGTCATTTCCTTCCGGGTGCATGAGGATGAATACTGCGTCAATATCATGACCGTGCGTGAGATCCGTGGCTGGTCGCCCGCCACACGTCTACCGCATGCGCCAGAATATGTCCGAGGCGTGATTAATTTGCGCGGTGCTGTCCTGCCGATTATCG
>JBCCBY010000178.1:0-6507 GCA_039033795.1 Pseudomonadota bacterium
ATGCCGCTTCACGACGGAGAGACACCGGAGATGAAGATGGTCCGTTTCCGGACACTTGGATGCTATCCGCTGACGGGTGCGGTGGAGTCGAATGCCACCACACTGCCCCAAATTATCGAAGAGATGCTCCTGTCTCGGAGTTCTGAGCGCCAGGGGCGGGTCATTGACCATGACCAGTCCGCCTCGATGGAGAAGAAAAAGCAGGAAGGATACTTCTAATGGACGTCTCGGTCTTCAAAGACGGCGACGATATCCACGAGTATCTCGCCACCCACGAAAACAAAGATATGCTCCGTTTTCTCACCTGCGGGTCGGTGGATGACGGCAAATCGACCCTGATTGGGCGCCTGCTTTACGACGCGAAAACAATCGCTGATGACCAGCTCGATGCTCTGGGTTCGGACAGCAAAAAATTCGGGACCCAAGGCGGTGAAATTGACTTTGCGCTGCTGGTCGATGGGCTTGCAGCGGAGCGGGAGCAAGGCATCACCATCGATGTCGCCTATCGTTTCTTTTCGACGGACAAACGCAAATTCATCGTCGCCGACACGCCTGGTCACGAACAGTACACGCGCAACATGGCCACCGGTGCCTCGACTGCCGAGGTGGCGATCATCTTGATTGACGCGCGTCAGGGCGTTCTGCCGCAAACACGGCGCCACAGCTTCATCTGCTCGCTCCTTGGTATTCGCCACGTGGTGGTCGCCATCAACAAGATGGACCTGAAGGATTATCGCGAGGACATTTTCCGCGGTATCGAAGAAGAGTATCGCGCGTTCGCTAAACCGCTCGGGTTTGAATCGATCACCTGCATGCCTTTGTCGGCTCTTAAAGGCGACAACATGCTGACCAAGAGCCAAAACACGCCGTGGTATGACGGCTCGGCCCTTCTCCCCTATCTTGAGACGATCGACGTTTCGCGGAAGGAAGAACAACCCTTCCGTATGCCCGTCCAATGGGTGAACCGCCCGAACCTCGATTTCCGGGGTTTCGCGGGCACCATCGTTTCAGGCACCGTGGCCCCTGGCGACGAGGTGGTGATCCTTCCGTCAGGAAAACGCACAACAGTTGAACGCATTGTCACGCGGCAGGGCGACCTCGCCATGGCCGACAAAAACCGCGCCGTGACCCTCACCCTGGCCGATGAGGTTGACGCCAGTCGCGGCGATGTGATTGCAGCAGCACAGCAACCAGCCGAGCAGGCCAATCAATTGCAGGCGAAAATTCTGTGGATGGATGATGAAGTGATGCTGCCCGGACGGCAGTACATTTTGAAGTCCAACAACCGGATGATCCCAGCACAGATCACCGAGCTCAAACACCGGATTGACGTCAACACGCTGGAGCATCTCTCAGGCAAGACCCTCAAACTCAACGAGATTGGCGAGTGCAATATCTCACTCAACCAGCGTTTGGTGTTCGACGCCTATGCAGACAATCGGGCGATGGGGAGCTTCATCCTGATCGACCGTCTCACCAACCACACGGTGGGTGTTGGCATGGTCGACTATGCTTTGCGGCGGTCGAAAAATGTTCATTGGCAAGCCCTTGAGGTTGATAAGAGCGCGCGCCAGCGGATCGTTGGTCAACGGTCTTGCATGCTGTGGTTCACAGGTCTTTCCGGATCCGGAAAATCGACCATCGCTAATTTGGTGGAAAAGCGCCTGCATGATCTCGGTCGCCTCACCTATGTGCTCGATGGCGATAACATTCGTCATGGCCTCAATAAGGATCTTGGTTTCACCGATGCAGACCGTGTCGAGAACATCCGCCGAATTGGCGAAGCCGGCAAATTGATGGTCGATGCAGGGGTGATCACGCTCGTGTCGTTTATTTCACCGTTCAAAGCTGATCGCCGTTCTGTCCGTGAGCGTATGGAAGACGGGGAGTTCATCGAAGTTTATGTCTCAACGCCGATCGAAGTGGCCGAGCAACGGGACGTGAAGGGTCTCTACGCGAAAGCCCGCAAAGGCGAGATCAAGAATTTCACCGGTATTGATAGCCCTTACGAGACACCGGAGAACCCAGAAATCGATATTGATACGTCTGAAATTGCTGCAGAAAAAGCGGCAGAAGAGATCGTTGAGTACCTCGATCGTGAGGGGTATCTGTCGATCTCTTAGTCCGGAAGCATTGCTTCGAGGGCGGATAGCTGGTCGGCTTCGCCGGCTGGCTTGTCCCAACGCAGCCGGTTGATGCGGGGGAAGCGCATGGCGACCCCTGATTTATGCCGGGGAGAGCGTTGCAAGCCCTCAAAGGCAACTTCGAACACAAGACCAAAGTCTTGCTCTGCTCGAACAGCGCGAACCGGGCCGTAACGATCGACCGTATGATCACGGACGAACTTATCGATCTTCTTCAACTCTGCATCGGTGAAGCCATGATAGGCTTTACCAACTGGGACAAGCGCGCCTTCTCGCCAGCAACCAAAGGTGTAGTCGGAGTAAAAGCCTGCTCGCTTTCCTCGCCCCCGCTGTGCGTACATCAAGACCGCATCGACAAGGCGCGGATCCTTTTTCCACTTCCACCAAGGGCCTTTCGGACGCCCGGGAACATAGGCGCTGTTCCGAGCTTTAAGCATCACCCCTTCAATCGCATCGATTGGCGGCGAGGACCGGAGAGCTTCTAGAGCCTCCCAGTTGACTGCATCAATCTGTTCACTGATATCGACCCGCGGCAAGCCGCCACCGACCAACTCTTCAAGGACAACTCGCCGATCTTTGAGCGGCTTTGCACGCAGGTCCTTACCCTCAGCCCAAAGAATATCATAGGCCCGGATAAACGCTGGTGACGCGCTTAACATCTTGTTTGTCACCGTCTTGCGGTTAAGACGTTGCTGGAGATCATTGAATGGACGAACATCGAACCGATCGCATACAGCTGGATCGAAGACCAAGAGCTCACCATCGATCGCCGCGTCCACCGGAAAACCTTCGATCACATCGGGAAACGTCGCCGAGATGTCATCACCCGTTCGGGTGTAAAGCCTGGCTTCGCCATCCTCCCGAACGATCTGAACACGGATGCCATCCCATTTCCATTCGGCCGTCATGGCGGTAAGATCGATGCGCTCTTTGTCACGTTCTTCGATGGGATGACTCAACATCACAGGGCGAAAGGGAGCTTTCATCGTGTTCAGCGGTTTCACCGCCCTGCCCTCGAGCCAAGCGAAAAGATCCTCATAAGGTGGTGTGAGGCTGTGCCACAGTTCCTCGATCTCCTGCGGTTCTTTATCGCCGAAGGACGCCAAGGCCAGTTTGACAAGCCGCGCAGCGACGCCGATCCGCAAACCCCCGGTGATCAGTTTAATCAGCGCCCATCGGCCATCAGCATCGAGAGCATCGAACCACGTCTCCACAAGCCGAGGCGCCTCAGATCGCGGTGATGCATTAAGCTCTGTGACGACTTCAGATAGGGTCGGGATCCGGTTGGAACCAGGCTTTGCAGGCCAGATCAGTGATGCAGCCTCTGCTGTGTCCCCCACATAGTCTCGGCTCAGATCAAACAGCACATCATCAACCCGCGAAACCACAAGCGCCCGGATCGCAGCGTTCTTGATCGTCTTGATCTCAAGGTCCCGGGTAATCGCAGCAACGGCCCAACCCCGGTCTGGATCAGGCACGTCACGAAAAAAATTGCTCAAAAGACGGATTTTACCGTTCCGGGACGGTGTTAAAATCAGTCGTGTCAGGAGTTCAGCAAACTGGATCACGCCTCGACACCTTCATCATAGCCGACCAGATGAAGCGGCCGCGCCCGACGCCCCTCAAGTTCTGCCCAACGAATAAACGCATCGTCTCGGCCATGGGTGACCCAAAGCTCGGCTGGATCAACTTCCCTTACGGTGCGCGTAAGCTCCTCCCAGTCCGCATGATCAGAGATTATCAATGGAAGCTCAACGCCCCTCTGCTTGGCACGCTGACGCACGCGCATCCATCCGCTTGCGAACACGGGCAAAGGATCGGGGAAACGTCTGGCCCATGTTGCGCCAATGGCCGAAGGCGGACAAATCACAATCTGACCAGCAAAACGGTCCTTGCTCTGCTTAGCCTTCTCGAGTGTCGCAGGTTCAAGTGCACCGAGGGGAACACCGTACTCCTTGTAAAGAGTACAAAGCTTTTCCATCGCACCATGGATGAAAATCGGGTCCTCATAGCCTTCTTCGCGAAGGTGACAAATGAGGCGTTGGGCCTTACCCAGAGCATAGGCGCCCACCAGATGGGCGCGCTCGGGAAACTGTTCTGTCGATTTGATCAGCTTTCTCGCCTCACCCGCGGTGTCTGGATGGCTGAACACGGGCAAGGCAAAGGTCGCCTCAGAAATCAAAACATCGCAAGAGACCGGCTCGAACGGCTCGCAGGTGGGGTCGCGTCGGCGTTTAAAGTCTCCCGTCACCACCATACGCAAGCCCTCATATTCGACCACCGCTTGCGCCGAGCCTAAGATGTGGCCTGCTGGTGCGAACCAGACGGTGACCCCACCAAGATGCGCGATCTCCCCCAGCGCCAGCGGGCGACGTTCATCAGTGAACGCCTCACCATACCGGATCGCCATAATGGCGATCGTCTCGGGCGTCGCCATCACCGCTCCATGAGCCGCCCGCGCGTGATCCGCATGCCCATGGGTGATCACAGCACGGTCGACTGCTGCTGTCGGATCGATGAAAAAATCACCTGGCGGACAATAAAGCCCTTTGGGTGTTGGATGGAGGAGATCAGAAGGTTGCACGGCCATGATATAGCGCGCATGTTCAAACGCTCAACGCTGCATCCTTGACACCTCGACGTCTGCACGAAAGAACCCGTTCGGTCACAAGGAGGCCGCCATGCAGCTCCCACCGTTAGCGGCAGTGCTCGCCTTCGTCTCCCTCGCCCAAACGCTGGTTGTTGGCAACAAAGTCGATGACACGGTCAGTTTTGTCGACCTCGCAACAGGCGAGGAAGTCGCCCGACGCCAAACCGGTCGCGCACCCACGAGATCGCTCTGTCACCGGACGGAAGAACTGCTGTCGTGGTGAGTTACCGCGAACGAGGCTTTGAAGGAAACACACTTCACCTTTTTAACGTCGAGACAGCTGAGGCCCTTGGATCGATCTCCTTGGGTGACAGCCGCGGCCCGCACGGCCTTAAATGGATCCCGGGCACATCGCGGGTGATCGTCACCACAGAGATAAGCCAAGACGTGGTGGTGATCGATATTGCTGATCGCTCGATTGTCCGTGCGGTGAGGACAGATCAAGAAGGCACACATATGGTGGCATTGTCACCGAACACGAAACGGGCTTACACGGCCAATACTGGCTCCGGCAGCTTCACGGTGATCGATCTCGAAAGTCTCACAAAGATCCGTGACATAAAGGCGGGTGAAGGGACTGAAGCCATCTCGGTCACACCGGATGGCAGGGAAATCTGGGTCGGGAACAATCGGTCACGTTCGATCATGGTGTTCAGGCCCGAGACCTTTGAGCGCATCGATACCGTGACCACCGAGGGCGTCCCCATACGCGTTGAGGTGAGCCCTGACGGACAGCTTGTGGCCGTCAGTCACCCCTACAAAGGACAGGTGACGTTTTATGATCGTTTCACCCGCGAACGTGTTGGAAGGACCAACCTGATCGAGCAAGACTTGGCTTTCCCGGTGACGCTCTTGTTCTCCCCCACCGGTGATGTTGTCTGGGCCGCGGCCACTGGTTCAGCATCGGTGGCAGAGATCAGCACAAAGGATTTTTCGGTCCTCCGTGTCCTGCCTGCTGCTGCTGGCTCGGACGGCCTTGGCTATACACTGGTCACGACCAACCCGGTCAACTGATCAACTTATCCCCCCCCGCTGGGTGCTGGTGCATAATCATCTGGAGCCGGAGAAGCGTCCATGAGCGATCAAAGCACCCGCCTGTCCTTGCCCTATCTGGCCGAGGCGCAATCACAAAAACACGTGACGGTGAACGAGGGCCTTCGCCGGCTCGACGCCCTTGTCCACGCATCGGTCGAAAGCGCGAGCACGGGTGCTGAGCCGTCCTCACCAAGCGATGGAGAGGCTTATATTCTCCCCGCGGGTGCCACGGGTACCGCTTGGGCAGGCCAGGGGCTGGACACAATCGCCGCTCGGCAAGATGGCGCGTGGGTTTTTATTGCGCCGATCGCGGGACTTGTCGTCTATGTCAGCGACGAGAACGGTTTGCGGGTTTATTCAGGATCAGGATGGATGAAGCTGAGTGAACCCATCAGCTTGGGCGTCAACGCTTCGCCTGACAGCACCAACAAGCTCACGGTCAAGTCAGATGCCGTGCTCATCAGCCATGATGACGTCACGCCCGGTTCTGGTGATGCCCGTTTGGTCATCAACAAAAGCGCCAGCGCACAGACGGCTTCCTTGGTCTTTCAAACAGCCTTTTCTGGCAAGGCTGAGTTTGGCCTGACGGGGTCGGACAATGTTGCGATCAAAGTGGCCGACGACAGCGGCGTTTTTCGCGACGCCATCGTCATTGATCGCCAAACGGGCGCGGTGAGC
>JBCCBY010000179.1:0-6453 GCA_039033795.1 Pseudomonadota bacterium
ATGGGCTGCGCGTTTGATACTCTCCGTGTCCATCAAATCGGCGGAAATGGTGGTCCCGTTCAACGCTGGGAATTCTTGATGCATCTCTTGCCATTGCTTCTCAGCTTTATCGGCAGACCGATTGATCAGAGTGAGGGACCAGCCCTCTTGCGCCAGGATCTTGGCAATTTCCGCGCCAATTCCGCCGGTCGAGCCCGTGATAACCGCATGAGGCATAAACAAAGTCTCCCTTACAGGTGCCATCGGGTAGGGGTGCAGCATGCAAGCACAAGGACTGGGAATGCCAGCAGCCGGTGTTTAAGTGTCCGGTCGCGTATGGTGTTATGGTCCTCATCGATGCCGCGTTGGAGAGGATTGGGTGATGGGCAGCCAGCGTCTTGGCTATCTCGCTGCCGCAACGGTGCTGTTTGTTCTTCTGGTGATCATCGCCATTGGAATGAACGGCGGTGTGGTGCGAACCCATGGCGGCGACGCGCTGGTGGTTGGCTGGCTCTATTTTTTGTTGCGCGCCGTTTTTTTGCCGAGTCCGAGGGTCACCTTGGGGATCGTGCTGACCCTAGCTTTTTTGATCGAGCTGGGGCAGGGCATAGCGCTTATTGAGCGGTTGGGGCTTGGCGAAGTCGCTGCCGCAGAATTGGCGTTTGGGCGTCATTTCGACCCTTTGGATTTGGTGGCCTATTCCCTCGGCGGTGCGGGAGCTTATGTGGCGGACCGGCGCTTTCTAGGGCGCCTTTAATGGAGCTTGTTTGTGAGTGATTTGACCCCTCGAGAAATTGTTTCTGAGCTTGATCGGTTCATCATTGGACAGAGGGATGCGAAGCGCGCCGTTGCCGTTGCCCTTCGCAACCGATGGCGGCGGCGACAGCTTGATGGTCAGCTTAAAGATGAAGTGACCCCGAAGAACATTTTGATGATCGGGCCGACCGGTGTTGGCAAGACCGAGATTTCTCGAAGGCTGGCCAAACTTGTTGGCGCACCCTTTGTCAAAGTCGAGGCGACCAAGTTCACAGAGGTCGGCTATGTGGGACGAGATGTTGATTCGATTATCCGCGACCTGATGGAGGTGGCGCTTCAGCTCGTTCGCGAACGTCGACGCGAAGAAGTCCGAACGCGCGCGCAGGACGCAGCTGAGAACCGCGTGCTCGATGCGCTGGTTGGTGAGAACGCGGGCAATGCGACGCGGGAGAGCTTTCGGAAGAAACTGCGCGACGGTCTTCTTGATGACAAGGAGATCGAGGTTGATGTCGCCGCTCAACCCAACATGCCAAGTTTCGATATCCCCGGCATGCCTGGCGGTTCGGTTGGCATGATCAACCTCACCGATATGATGAAGGGGGCATTTGGCGGACAGACGGCGCGCAAGACGATGCTGGTCAAAGACGCCTACACACCGCTCATCGATGAAGAGAGCGACAAGCTTCTCGATGATGAAAAGATCGCTGCCGAGGCGCTCGAGGCGGTGGAGAATGACGGCATCGTTTTTCTCGATGAAATCGACAAGGTCGCAAAATCCTCCGAGCGAGGGTCAGGCGATGTCAGCCGAGAGGGGGTCCAGCGGGATCTTCTGCCGCTGATCGAAGGATCGGTGGTGCCGACAAAGCACGGCTCGGTGAAAACGGATCACATCTTATTTATCGCGTCGGGCGCCTTTCACCTTGCCAAGCCGTCCGATCTGTTGCCCGAGCTGCAAGGCCGATTGCCAATTCGCGTGGAACTCCAAGCGCTCACCCGCGAGGATTTTCGCGCGATCCTGACCGACACGGAGGCCAGTCTGCTTCGCCAATATGAGGCCCTGATCGGCGCTGAAGGCGTGACCCTTGAGTTCTCCGAAGACGGGATCGATGCGCTGGCTGACATGGCTGCACGGGTCAACGAGCGGGTGGAGAACATCGGCGCGCGTCGGCTGTCGACGATCCTTGAGCGCGTTTTGGAGGAGATTAGCTTCGCAGCGCCGGACCGATCGGGCGATGTGATCGCCATCGATCGGGCTTATGTGGAGCAGGCGCTAGAAGGCCTAGCGGGCGATCAGGACCTCTCAAAATTCATCCTCTGAATTCCGCCTGGCGCAAATCCCTCAGGCGCGTTAACTTGCGCAAAGTTGGAGGGCCGCTCGGTGGGAAATCAGTTCGTCGCATACCTAGATGAGCATCACGGCCTCGGCGCGTGGGTGGCAGAAAACATCGCTGTGGACGTGTTCGATAACGCGGCCTCGCGGGTGGATAGGGCACAGTCCAAAGCGTCCTCTGACACCGATGGGCGCAAGGTCGCGAGCGCCGACTTGTCGATGGGCCTCAAAGCGCCGTCAGGACGGACGCGTCGTTCCCACCAGCACAAGAGCACGTCGTCTCAGGCACCAATGCCCACCAGCAAGCCTGCAAACAGTGCGGCAGGGGACAAGTTTAAGACCTGGACCAGCCCACGGATGTCAGCCTCGGCGACCGCCGCGGCGGTGATTTCTGGTCAAGCCCAGGTGGCCGTCTACCCGCTCTATGATTCGAGCAGCGGCTTTAACATCGATACGCTCAACACGCTGCTCGATTTCCCCCAGGAGATCCTCACGGACTACACAGCGTCGAGCAATTTGGTCCTCGCTGTACCGACCGACCTTGTGCACCAGGCTGATCAATCGGGCTTCGCTGACAGTTTCGAAACCACCAAAGGCACGCGCTCGTTCCAGTGGAACTCTGAAAAACAGCGAAAATACCGCAACCGCGTCGGCGTGATTTACGCTCCAGCCGACGCGATGCACCAATGTGCTGCAGCGATTGCCGGTTGGCGCGCCAAGGGCATTGATGTGCGCATGGTGCCCGAGGGCGTTGATGTTTACCGGGAAGGGCTGGCCCGTTCGGCCGAGCTTCTCGACCCCAATCGCGAGGTCTCGACCAGCCATGGACCCGATGGTCAAAAGCGCGTCAGCACGATCAAGGCCGCGAACCACAACACGCCGCTGATTGGCGTGATTATGTCCTTTGACAAGGCGCTTCCTGGCCATCAATTCGCAGCCGATAGCGATTACCAGCTTTTGGAGACCGACCTGATTGGGGCTGAACCGCTTGAGACGATTTTCGTCGCAACGACCCAGCTTCCCGCCAACCCCAAAGCCCATACTGACTGGGCCGCCGCCGACTTCGCCGCCCTGAACCGGTTTTTGGACAAGGGCCGAAAGTCCCAAGCCGATAAGAGCGGTTCGGCGCAGCGGCTGGTGCGCTCGGCCTCGGGTGTGGAGCCCGTGGGTGGTCCATGGGATTACGCGCGAATCCTCTATGCCCTGCCCACGGCGGGGGAGCGCGTGGCCGACCATTCCGTCGTCCTGAAACGGCTTGCAGAACAGAATTTAAGCTACCGCACCGTGACCCTCGAGGCACGGGAAGGCAGCCCCATGGTCGTTGCCATTGATGTGCCCTCAGGGATGCAAAGCAAGCTCAAGCCGGTGATGCGCGCCGTTCATCGCTTGCCGGGCGCGCGCCGTCTTGGCGTTTTTCCCGCCTCCAGCCCCTTGGTGGCGAGGGACCTTCGGCCGAAGTCACCGACCGACTCGCGTCCGCGTGTTGCCTTCTTCGGCGGCGCCCTCATCCTTGCGGTGGCGGCAGCCGTGGCAGCGGTGGTCGGATCGGGGGGCTAAGTAAGGTGCTGCGTTAAACGACGGCTTGCGGCAGGACGAACCCGTAGATCGACACAAAATGGCAAACGCTGCCCGCGAGCACAAAGACGTGAAAGATCGCGTGGGTGTACATCCGAGATTTCCACGCGAAAAAACCGGCGCCGATGGTGAAGCAAATCCCGCCGGCCACCAGCCATAAAAATCCCGCGAGCGGCAGATTGGTGAACAAAGGCCACACAACAAACAGCGCCAGCCAACCCATCCCGATGTAGCCGGCCAAACTGATCCAATCATATTTCCGGATACTCGACACATAATGGGCAATGAATTTGAGGGTGATCCCAACAGCGGCCAGCGTCCACACCGTGATCAGGATGGCGGTGCCCGAGACCGTGGGCAGCGTGATCAGCGCAAACGGTGTGTAGGAGCCAGCGATTTTCACATAAATCGCCGCGTGATCGACCACTTCCAAAAAGGGTTGGAAGGGCGAACGGAACGCTGCGTGGTAAACGGTCGAGGCGAGATAGAGCAGCACCGCTGAGCCGCCATAGATTGAGACAGCAGTGATCTCCATCGCGCCGCCAGAAACCGTGGCCTTGAGCACCAAAAAGACCAGCGCAATCGCCGCCAACACGATACCCAGACCATGGGTGGCGGCATGCCAGACTTCTTCTGCGGCTGTGTGGGCGCGTTCTGCGGCATTGGCGAAATCGATGGACATGGTGAACAAGCTAGCACGAAATGTTCCAAAGATTCTTCGCCTCACGGTTTCTTGCTGTTCACAGTCGGTAAGCGTAGCCTTCATCGAAAAGGGTGAGGGAACCACAATGAACAGATTGATCACGCCGCTTCTTGCGCTCGTGGCGCTCACGGGCGCTGCTTCTGCGCAAGAGGACAGCGTTGAAACCGCCGAGCCGATGGTGCCTGAGGTGGCCGTCGACGCGGTCGATGTCTCCGATCCAGTGGTGAGCGAATCCATGACCGATCCATTCGCTGCGGATCTTGAAACATTCATCGACGGGCTGATGGCGAGCTATCAAGCGACCTATCACGTGCCTGGTTATGGCCTCACCGTGGTGGACAGCGACGGTCCTCTCTTCTCCAAGGGCTACGGCTTCGCCGACGTGGATGCCGGTATCCCGGTGACCCCCGACGGCACCCGGTTCCATGTGGCGTCGGTCTCCAAGACGTTTGTCTGGGTGGCGGTGATGATGCTGGCTGATCGCGGACTGGTTGATCTTGATGCCGATGTGAACGGCTATCTCACGCGCTTTCAGATGCCTGAGGGCGAGCGCCCCATGACGCTCAATGATGTGATGGCCCATAAGGTGGGTCTTGAAGACAATTTCGATCTCTTCTCGACAAAGATTGATGAGGTGTCCCTGGTCGACGCCATGTTGGCCAGCCAGCCTCGTCAGATTTTTGCGCGCGGCGATGTGGTTGCTTATTCGAACTGGGCCACCAATTTGGCGGCGGTGGTCGTTGCCGACGTCTCGGGCATGTCTTATGCAGAATTTCTGTTTACGGAGATTCTTGAACCACTTGGGATGAACGGCACGGCCCTTGGGACGATTGGTGAGGCCTTCGTCTCGATCCCAGCGTCCAAGAACTACGGTGTCACACCCTTTGGCCCAGAAGAGGAAGGCCAATTAGAACAGAAGAATTTTGCCCCCATCGGCGGCATGACCATCACACCGGATGATATGGGCAAGTGGATGCGGTTTTTGTTGGGCCGCGGCGAACTCGATGGCGTTCGGCTCTTAAGTGAAGAGACCTTTGCCATGATGCGCGAGCGCGTTTTTGAGGGCGATCCCAGAGGTCCCGACATGGTCCATGGTTTTAGCGATCGGCCCTTCCGCAGCATCACGCTTTATGGGCATGACGGATCAATTAATTCTGTTTATTCCACGATGGTGATTGCCCCAGACCTCGATCTTGCGGTGTTTTTGACCCAAAACAGCCACGCGACGTATGTTCCGATGTCGCAGCTTCCTCATCTCGTGATGGACCGTGTGCTGACAGCGCGAGGATTCTCGGGCACCGAGGTCGCAGAGGGCACACCGTTGGGTGAGGACGCCGTCCTCGCCGCAGAAGAGATCGCCGGCCGCTATATCTCCAGTCGTCGGCCAACCAGCGGTTTCGCCAAACTGTTTGGCGGCTTGGCGCAACGGACCGTATCAGCCGAGGACGGCAAGCTCTCCGTGAATGAAAATTCGAGCCCCTTTTTGCCGATCGGTCCTGATCTTTGGGAGAGCGCGAGCGGCACACGGATGAGTGTGCTGCGTCATGACGACGGGACCATTAAGGGCCTTAACATCGGCTTCGGTGCCGCGCTTTTGATGCCCATGACGCCCGCCGCCAATGTCAACATTTTGTTTGTGACCGCAGGGGTCACCGCGCTTTTCTTGGTGTCGACCTGTCTTGGCGTGTGGCGCCGTTTGGGCAGCGGCCATGCCACCTCGTCGGTCCTCGGTCGTGGGCTTTCCCTTCTCGCCCTTGGCTCCCTCGTCCCGATCGCTCTTTTGGGTGCGACGATTGCGGGATTGGTCGACAGTTTCTCCACGCCCTTCGGCGAACTGTTCATCGATTTTCCGTCACGAGAGATCGTGCAGTTTTCGATGGCGTGCAGTCTGGTGAGCGTCATGGCCGCGGCACTCTTGCTGTCGGTGCCGCTTGCTTGGACGTCGTCGGGGTGGTCGGTGTGGAGAAAGCTCCACCATTCAGCGCTGGGGTTGTCCTACGCAGCGCTTGGGGTTGGCCTTGTTTACTGGGGGGTGGCGTTCAACGAGCTGGTCATCGGTTAAGGGACCGGGCTGGTTGCGGAGGAGGGACTTGAACCCCCGACACGCGGA
>JBCCBY010000180.1:0-6435 GCA_039033795.1 Pseudomonadota bacterium
AGAAGATATGCACTTGGCATCAATTTCTGGTGGCAGTGACATCCTCTCGTGCTTCTTGCTGGGCGACCCCACCGCCCCGGTTCATAGCGGTGAGCTTCAAATGCCAGGGCTTGGCATGGCCGTCATGGCCCACGGTGAGCATGGCGCGCCGCTTACGCCAGAACACGGCGCCATGGGCGAACTTGTGTGCACACAGCCCTTTGTGTCCCTTCCCCTCGGCTTTTTGGGCGACGACACAGGGGACCGCTTCAAGGCTTCTTATTTCTCCGGACAGGAAGGGGTTTGGACGCATGGTGACCTCCTTGAGCCGACATCCAATGGCGGCTACATCGTCCACGGACGTTCTGATGCGAGCCTCAATCCCGGCGGGGTTAAGATCGGAACCGGCGAAATCTATGCGCAGCTCAGTGCCTTACCAGACATCGACGACGCGATCGCCGCTGGCCTTCAGGTGGATGGCGACGAGCAGGTCATCCTCTTCGTCAAAATGGCGGAAGGCGCCGTCCTCGACCCAGCGCTTACCAAAGAGCTGAAAACCCACCTTCGCACACGACTATCATCTGCCCACGCTCCTTCTAAGATTTTTGCGGTCGATGAGATCCCGCAGACACGGAACGCAAAACCAGCGGAAGTGGCCATCAAACGTATTCTCCAAGGCCTGCCCGTCGGTAACGAAGCGGCCCTCGTTAATCCAGAATGCCTCGCGCAGTACCAAGAGATCGCTGACGCGCTTCGCAGCCCCAACAAACACAATAAGAAAACGGCAGGACACTAGATGCAGATCACAACGACCACTCCACCGCCCCGCCGTGCCCCTGACCGGGCCGTTATGGAGCTCAACGCTTCGGACCAACCCTATCACTGCGTATGGAATGACGAGAGCGACTCCGTTCTCATTGTTTTTCGCGGCATGCCCCTGACACCAACGGAATGGATACCCTTCCAAATGGTCCGTACCACGATCGATCTTCCGTGCAGCAAAATCTACGTGCGCGACTTTGCCAGGGCGTGGTACCACCAAGGGCTGCAAGGGCACAGTGTTGCCATTGATGATACAGCGGCGTTGTTGCTCGATCTCATTCTCGCGCGGCCCCATATCAAACGGATCGCCACCACTGGTGTATCAGCAGGCGGCTATGCAGCTTTTCTCTTTGGGTATTTGATGCAAGTCGATGAGGCCCATGGTTTTAGCCCCCAGACCTATATTGACGTTGATAACCGCATCAAGAACAACGACTTTCTCATGGAAGACTATCTGCCTAATGTCTATAGCCACCCTCATCTTCAGGCGGAATATCTCGACCTCAAGCCGCTTTTTGAATCACAGGCGAACACCTTTACCCGTTGTTTTATCCATTATGACCGTCAGCACCCATCTGATAAAGCGAACGCTGATCATTTTGGTGGGGTCCCTAACGCGTACCAGCGGGTTTACCAGGAGGGTGGCCACCAAGTGGCTCGGCACCTCAAAAACCTTGGCAAGATTGATGACGTGTTTGAGCATATGCTCGCAGGAACGAGCGAGCAACGCGATATTCAATACGATTACTGAGGGTAGGTGAGCAATATGGCGCCACCCAATGCCCATTCTGTGCCTTTGGAAAACCCTGTAATCAAAAGGGAAATGGCGCGCATCAACACAACAGACGCGCCCTTCCACTGTGTCTGGGATGAAAGCTCTCCTTGCGTGATGCTGATCTTTAATGGGATGCCCCTCACCGAATCGGGCTGGGTGCCCTACCAAATGGTCCGAACCACGATCGGTTTGCCGTGTAGCAAAATCTACCTAAGGGATACCGCGCGCGCCTGGTACCATCAGGGGTTAAAGCCCTACACACGGGCGATCGACGATACCGCGGCTTTCCTCCTTCAACTGATTGTTGAGCGCACTCATGTGAGGAGAATCGTCGCTGTTGGTCCTTCGGCTGGAGGTTATACAGCGCTTCTCATCGGCACACTCATCGGTGCGGACGAAGTCCACGGATTTGGGCCTCGCACCTATCTCGATATAGAGAACCGAATGCGTTATGATGATTATAGCATGGAAGCGCACTTGCCGAATGTTTATCTCTATCCCGAAGCTCAACAAGAATACTTCGACCTCGAACCCTTCTTTCAGAAACGGCAAGGGTCGCCCACCAAGATTTTTGTTCACTATGATGACAACCACGCGCTCGACCGAACCGCGGCGGAACATATATGCAGTGCACCGAACTTCTTTCGGCGTATCTACCAAACTGGTGGGCATCAACTTGTGCGCCACCTCCGGGACACAGATGCATTATCCACTATTTTGCTGGATGCGATTCACGGACGGACAGAGACGCGCGACATAAACCACGCAAAATAGGTGTACCGTGATCAATGGTAACCGAAGGCCTCTGCGACGCGCCTCACCTCGGGCATAAAATCTGCGCCATCGGGTCGCCAGGACAAAGGCCCCTCAAGGCTTTGCGGCTTGACGTTCGATGGCCGTAGTGCCGGTTGTTCGAGGAAATTGGGGTCGTTGCCAAGTCGAGCGTTCGCTGGACCCAACGAAGCAAAGGGCGAACGTTCTGGATGGGTCATGGCTTCAATGGCTTTTTCATCCGCATCAAGATCGAGCCACGCACAAAGCTCTTTTGCTCCACCTTGAATATCCGCCATGAACTCTTCGCCAACCACCCGGCGCCATCGGTCAACGGGAAGCGTTAAAAGGAAGTCCGTGATCACTCGCTGCGCTTCTAACCAGAGCTTTTGCGGGTCAATCACGGGGCGTCCGTCAACATCCGCCACCGCACCCATGAAGAACGCCACCAATTGTCCGCCCTCTGCCTTGAGGATAGACTCGCACTGTCCTCTAGGGTGCCTAACAAGGTGGATAAAACGAGCGTTGGGAAAACTCTCAACAATTCGATCTAAGTAATCGCGCCGCCGCGCATAGGCTGGACTTTTGTCAAGCATAATCCGTGGGCTGACTCGCTCGCAAAGCTCTCGATAAACCTCCCCTGTAGCCCGATCACCACGCGCCAAGAGCCAACGCCGCGCCATATCGACGGCGTCCATCGTCTGTTCACCCGCATAAAGTTGGGCGACAGCGCGCAACACGCCATCATGCCGCATCAGATGCCAAAAGGGCGAGCGGCGCGAACCATCGCCCCTGATGCCCGTCATGAACTCCTGCATCGTTTCTGCTTGAAAAAGATTCAGCTCCGGCATGCCCAATATGTCGGGATGCTGACCGATCACTCCATTGAGCACTGACGTGAACGAACGGGGCGGCGCGAGGATAAAAAGCGGCGCGGGATGAGACATGGTCACTAAAGCTTTGGTGGCCTTATGCCCTCAATGAACGGCACCTCAAAGACCTTCTGGTGCATGATCGGTCCGTGGCCAAAGTAACCTTCTTCGCCAAAGAGTTCGCCGTGATCGGCCGTGATGATGAAGTGCGTATCGGGCGCGGCCTTTTGGAACAGCTCACCAATAAGGCCATCGACATACTCAATCGTTCGAACCTGCTGGTCATGAAGTTCACGCATCATATCCATGCTGAAGAACTCATCGGCTGTGTCCAATTTGTCACCACCGCGCAAAGCCGCATCATCCATTCCTTTAAAGACACCGTGTACACCCGAAATACGAGGAAGCTCATTGTCCTTCAGCATATAAGGGTAATGGGTCTCACCAAGGTTGCAGAAGTAAAAACAGGGGAAACGCGGATCAAACCTCATCTCCTTCACCATGCCGGCGAAATCGTTGTGGTCCTCCATCAGTTTGTAGTCGTCAAAAAAGCGGTTGAACCCCGCGAGTGGGTTCAAAACCGGCATCGACATCCTGGCCGTGGTTTTGTAGCCGTGGTCTTTCAGCACTTTAGGAAGCGATAGGTCTGGCACGAACTTCTTGAAAGACAGGTTCGGGATCCCAAGACGGTCGACCCATTTCATAAATTCGTCCTTGTACACTTCCGAAGCAAAGACCTCCTGCGGCGAGGTGTGCGGCACCTGCCCCATCAAAAGGGTCTGGTGGGAAGGCGAGGTCCATGACGCAAAGCTATAACGGCGCTCCGCTTTACCCAGACGATCAATGTTCGGTGTGTTGGCGCGCGCAAAACTGTCGTAGCGGCAGCTGTCCATCACAATGTACACAAAATGCTTTGACATGAATCCCCCTCATGGCTTTAGCGGTCACTCGGTCTCAGCCAGACCGCTCATCATGCTCGAATAGTTTTTGAAAAGGCCCTGCCAGTCCCGATCACCCGCCGATTGGCGCATCGCAGCGGAGGCCTCCTCCCCAGCCTGGCTATAGGCACGAATGGCTGCCTCCGGATCATTCTGCAATCCATTGGCGAGAAGCTCTTTCTCCACCGTGGTGATCAGCTCTTTGCCTTTGTCTGTCTGCTGAAGTGCCGCACGATAAGACAATATAGCTTGCTGAAGCGAGCCTTCTGCCACAAGCAACTCAGCCGTTCGCAGATGGATTGGAGCCGAGAAGGGGCCAAAACGAGGCATACGGTTGAGGATCGCTCGCGCTTCGTCAAGTTTTCCTTGCGGAATCAGCGCTTCGGTCAGTTGCAGCTCCCGCACCGCCATGATCATACGGTTCGCGTCACCACCGGTGGCTGATCGCAAGAGAGCTTCTGCCTCCGCATACTGACCAGTGGCGATGCGGGCCTTGGCAAGACTGCCTGCAATCATTGGGTCAGGGCTTTTTTCATACAAGCGGCTGAGCAGCGCCTCGGCCTCGGCATCGCGACCGGCACGTGTGTACGCGGTCGAAAGAGCGAGAACAGAAACGCGGTGATCGGGGTTGCGTTGGACCTGCCCTTGCAATGCCTCAACGGCTGAATTGTGTTGGCCTTCGCGCATATCAATCATGGCACGAAGAAAGATGGCGACCGACAAGTCTGGATTGATTTCAAGCGCCTTATCGAGGTTGTGACGCGCGTTCGCCGCATCGCCGCGCTGCCACTGGAGTTGGGCCAGACCGACATAACCGCCGGGGCGGGTACCGTCCGTGCTGATCGAGGCTTCGAACTTCTCTTCCGCCAGCGCCTTATCGGCGATCATGAAGGCGCAGATGCCGCAGAGAAGATGCGCACCCGAATGCATCGGATCGACGCGGCTCGCGGCACGAAAGGCGTCAACGGCAGGTGCGAACTCTTTTTTCCCTTGGTACGCGCGCGCTTTGGCAAAAAGACCGGCAAAATTGTCGGGATCACGCGAAAGAATGAGCTCGGCTTCCTTTAACGCCTCGTCGTACCGCCGCTCTGATAGCAGGCCATTGATAAAAGCCTTTGATTGCGAGTCATCCGTCTGCGCAACACGCTTAACGCTCGGCGCCCATTCAGCCATGCCACTGTCCCCCTGATGCCAAACACCTGTTCTCTTGGTCGCATCACTGCCAATATTTCGGCATTTAAAGACCCATTGTTGCATCGCAGAACCACTTCTGCAATTGCTAACACCCTTTCTTGTTGGGTTCTTTTGCGTTTAACTGCGTCGGGTCGGGCTCGTCACCAGCCCATTTTCAACCCGCGTTGTGTTCAGGGGGAGGCTTATGCGTGAGGGGGACAACAGCGACCCTTTGGCCGGAGGAACACCCCCACCTTGGCCGGGGGCAGGCCCATCGGCGGCGGATTTCACCCCAATCGCGATGCAAGGTATCGGCGACCCTCTCAACGCCTACCCGCACTCAATGGCCTGGTTCCGGGATCATCTTTATGTCGGCACCACCAGGGCTAATCTCTGTGCACTGAGTGTTTCAAAGGTCAAGACCAATATTGAAGTCTGGCCCGTGGAATGCCCCAAGGATCTCTATGACCTCGATATGCGGGCGCAGATTCACCGCTGGGGTGGTCCGGGATCAGAATGGGAGGAGCTAAGCCGCGCGCCACTGATCACCGGTCGAGATGGCTCCACCGTGCCGCGAGAGATCGGCCTCCGCGGCATGACCGTGTTTCAAGGCGAAAGCGATGATGAGCCTTGTCTCTACGCCAGCACCTATGCGTCAGCCCGCGGCTATGGCTGCAACATTCTCCGCACCGAAGACGGACGCAACTTCGAACCTATCCCGATGCCGACAGAGTTTGGGCAGGATGTCTTGACGCTCCGTCTGCTCATTCCTTTTAAGGGTCGGCTCTTCACCGCACCGACGGGCAGGTCCGGCGATCCGAATGTGTCCTTTGCCGCACGCATTCTTGAAACAACCGATCCGGTGAGGGGTGACTGGCGACCGGTCAATGAGCCAAGTTTTGGTGACCCCAAAAACATCGTTGTGTTTGAAATGCTCGGGTTTGGTGATCACCTTTATGCCGGCACGGCGACCTTAGACGGTTATCAGCTCTGGCGCTCGCGCTGTGAGGGGGAGCCGCCCTATCATTGGGAGCGGGTTCTTGAACGCGGGGCCTACAGAGGAAAAGAGAACCAAGGGGTCGCTAGTCTTTGTGTGTTCAACGGG
>JBCCBY010000181.1:0-6367 GCA_039033795.1 Pseudomonadota bacterium
GATCCCGGAATCCGTCAAGGTCACCTTCAAAGGTGTACTGAAAGACCACATGGATTTTCGTGATGTGGTGCATGCGACCCAAGCGCAGATGCTGAAAAAATTTGGCGATAATGTTTTCCAAGGTCGGATCATCGAGGTGCATATTGGAACGCTGCTTTCCGACCAGGCTTTCACGTTCACCGATTGGACCGCCGAGATGAAAGCCAAGGCGTCGATCTGTATTTCTGAAAACGAAACGCTGATTGAGTCCCTCGAGATCGCTAAAAGCCGAATACAGATTATGATCGATAAGGGAATGGACAACGACAACGGCGTTCTTCTGGGTCTGATCGAAAAGGCGAACAAAAGGATCGACGAGGTTCGTTCGGGCGAGCTACCCGCTTTGGCGCCTGATGATAACGCCAAATACTTTGCGGAGTTTGTCGTTGATCTCGATCAGATCGATGAACCCATGATTGCCGACCCCGACGTCAACAATGAGGACGTGGCGAAACGCTACACGCACGACACGATCCGTCCGATCTCGTATTATGGCGGCGATAAACAGGTCGATCTTGGCTTTGTGGGCTCGTGTATGGTTCACAAGGGCGACATGAAGATTATTTCTCAGATGCTCCGTAATTTGAAAAAACAACACGGTACGATCGATTTCAAAGCACCGCTCGTGGTCGCGCCGCCAACATACAACATTGTTGATGAGCTTAAAGCGGAAGGCGACTGGGAGGTGCTTCGCGAATTCTCAGGCTTTGAATTCGATGATGATTCACCGAAAAATTCCGCACGCGTCACTTATGAGAATATGCTTTATCTCGAGCGCCCTGGGTGCAACCTCTGCATGGGGAACCAAGAGAAGGCCGAGAAGGGTGATACGGTGATGGCGACATCAACGCGGTTGTTCCAGGGGCGCGTGGTCGAAGATTCCGACGAGAAAAAGGGCGAGTCGCTCCTTGCCTCAACGCCTGTTGTTGTCTTGTCGACGATCTTAGGACGCACACCCCGCTTAGACGAATACAAATCGGCCGTTGAGGGAATTAACCTGACCAAATACGCCCCGCCTGTCCAATAAGTTTGTCCCGTCCATTGTCATTGCCGCCTTGTGGCGGATCGAGGGATCAACACTGAGCAAGGATCGATACGCCTGATGCCGGACGTGAAAAGCTGTATAGCAACGATGCGGTCGGCCTTGCCGACGGTCGATGATCACATCGCCGAAGCATTGGCACCGCGTGGCCACCTTCGCGCCGGTATCAACCTCAGCAACTTCTTGTTGGTGACGGGTCATTCCTCATCGGGTCAACCACAGGGCGTGTCACCCGGCATGGCTGCGGCCCTTGGTGAGCTGGTCGGCCGTGATGTGGACTATGTGACGTTTGAGTCGCCTGGCGCGGTCGCTGATGCTGCGGAACACGATGCCTGGGATATCGGCACTATCGGAGCAGATCCCGCGCGAGCACAATTTATTCAGTTTACGGAAGCCTATTGCGAAATCGAAAGCACCTGTTTGGTCCGAACGGCCTCGCCTATCGAGAGTTATGCTGATGTTGATCAGCCTGGTATCAAAATTGGTACCAAAAAACGTGCCGCCTACACATTGTGGCTAGAGCGTCACGTGAAGCATGCGGAGCTTATCCAGTTTGATACGATGGATGCATCGCTCGATGGATTTTTGGAGGACAATCTCGATGTCCTAGCGGGTCTTCGGCCTCGATTAAGCGAGGATGCCGCACGTTTAACCGATATGCGTGTGCTGACTGATCGGTTCGCGGCGGTTCAACAGGCAATTGGCACACCCAAAGGACGTCATCCCGCTGGTGCTGATTATTTACGGCAGTTTGTCGCGAACGCGAAATCGTCAGGACTGGTGCAGGCTTTGATCGATGAGCACGGGACCACTGGCAAGCTCACTGTTGCGCAAGACGCGCCTTGACGGGGCGGCCTGCGCTCTTTTTTGCTTATGACAAGCGCAGCTTTGCTCGCTCGCGGGCGATCCCATGCCAATCGTTCAGCTGGCAATCTCGCCAAACAGTCGTTTCCCTCTTATCTGCTGCGCAATGAGCAGCACCCCCAGCGCCAAGGTGAAAACGAGCGTCGGGGTGGGGCCAAACATAATGATCAGTGACGTTGACCAGAAAGTGGCGCCCAGCCCGGCCGCTGCCCTCGCGTTCAGATTGAGACCGAGCAGCAGCAGGGTCAGAAAAAGGAACGACGTTTTTGCCCAATAAACCTTGTTGGCGTCGATGATCACCTCGGGCAGGGTGGAGGCACTGCTGTAACTGGCGAAAATGTTAACTCCATCACCGAACCACAGCCCCATCGTCATGCTTGTGATTGCATAGCCGTAAGACACTAAAAAAATGAAGAAAAGCCAGTTCCTCCGAAGATATGCGTTGAATCCCGCCATCATTGATTGCTCCCTTGTTTGCCCTTCTCGAGCGGGCAATATATAACATGTTATAGCAAGGTGATGGGCGAGTGCAACACGTTATACTCATCGGATTGATCCGTCATGTCGTCACCCACAAACCAGCCCGATAACCGACAGCGCATCGCCCATGCCGCTGAGCGGATTATTCGTGAACATGGCGTCGGTGGTCTGACCATGCGCCGGCTGGCTGACGCAGCCAATGTCGCGCTCAAGACCCCTTACAACCTTTACGGCTCGAAAACGGCTGTTCTGATTGCGCTTTTGGAGACTGCAACGGCGCCGTTGATTGCGGATCTTGATGGCGAGGAGGGGGGTTCGATGCTCCTTAAGCTGATCGATATTCTGCACAAAACTGGTGAAACCTTCGCCGCCGACGAGAGCTATTTTCGCGATATATTTTGGGAAGTGATGACCTCCGATCATCCCGAAGCACGGGCCGCTGCCCACGGACGGATCACGCAATTGGTGATCCTACGGGTTGCGATGGCCAAGGAGGCAGGCGAGGTTCAAGCCGCCATCAATTCGGAGACGTTTGGTGGCCAATTGGGGCTCAATCTCCTCGCAACGATGGGGAGCTGGGCTGGTGGGCATCTCGGCATTGTCGAAGCGATGAACCACACACGGGTGGTGTGGGCTTCGCTTATACGCGATGTGGTCACACCTTCTGCTTCTGTGGTCATCGACGAGGTCCTGACCGACGCTCAAATGACCCTTTCTGAGCGGGGGTAAGCAGGCATGCCCAGCGATGCTTATCCAAATACCGCCCAGAAGACGCTTTCTCGTTTTGAGAAACGGCGATTCAGAGGTAAATGACCGCTATGGTGGAGATGGCGCTTCAATTTCTCCGAATGGTAGAGAGCAAAACGGTGACTCGTTTGCTCGCGAGCGCCCTTGTGGTGATGGCGACCGTCTTTGCGGTCCATCACGACCATGACGAACATGAGGTGCATGACCATCACCATGATGAGACGCCGATCCATGCGGGGGGTGCGTGTATTCTATGCGCTTGTTGCGTCGGCGGGGACGGCGATCTGGACGCGGTTTTCCAGACTGAAATCGGCCTCAGTCGGCCCGTGGCGGTTGACCGATTCGCGCCATCCACCTTTGACGCTGACTGGAAAACAACCCAATATTTTGTCCGTGTGCGTGGTCCGCCCTTCGGTTCGTGAACGTTTCAACCTTCACGTCAACCGAATGGGAAACCTGCTATGCAACCTGCAGTCAAGGGCGCGCTGCAACGCGCAAGGAAGTCGCGAGACGGCTTCACCCAAAATGACCGAATGGTGTTATCGTGTCTTCAAGAAACGAAGACGCCGATGAAGGCTTACGAGCTTTTGGAAGCTTTACGGAGCCAAGGCATCAATGCTCCGATGACCGTCTACCGCGCGTTGTCGAGACTCGCCGCCGGTGGACATGTGCGGAAGATTGAGTCACTCAACGCCTATTACGCCATACCCGAAGACAACCGCGGTGGTTTTGGCGCCTTTTTCATTTGCGATGGATGCGGTGCGATCGGTTTCCGGCAAATTTCGGCCGATGACATCAAACAGATCTTGCCTGACGTTGATATCGTTGATGCGGCCATCGAGTGTAAAGCCAGCTGTGTGTCCAACCTAGGGCCGCTTCTCTCGGGAAAATGTGCCTGCGAATCCTAATCTGGAGGATACAGCGTCGCACCAATCGAATTGCGGTGAAACAATTGCCATGAGTGTTTAGCCTCTACCCAGCATGGCCATGGAGGGCTGAACATGGACGAGCAGGAAAACCAACCAACCAACCCGCGGGTCAAACCCGGGGTCACAACGATCGGTGAATTGATCGACTCTCGCCTTTCGCGCCGCGGTTTTGTGGCCGGTCTTGGCGCGGTGGCCGTGCTTCCCGTGACGGGATGCTCGCCTGCATCTGATGGCGCTGTCGCTGATGTGCCGCAAGGCGGCCCTTTCAACTTCGACGAGATCACACGCGGCCTCGATGAAATGCATCATCTTGCGGACGGTTACCGCAGTGATCTTCTGGTTCGTTGGGGCGATCCCTTGTTCGCGGACTCGCCTCCGTTCGATGTCTTTGCCCAAACGGCCGACGCGCAAGAGCGGCAGTTTGGCTACAACAACGACTTTATCGGTTATTGGCCGCTGGAGGCATCGCCTGATGGTCGAGCCCGTGCCCTTCTGTGCGTTAATCACGAGTACACCACGACGCGATTGATGTTCCCCGGGCTTCGAGGACGCGATGTCACCCGAGAAGAATGCGAGACTGAGCTTGCAGCGCATGGCGGAACCATCGTTGAAATTATTCAAAACACCGATGGCCTGTGGGAGATTGTGATCGGCTCACCGCTTAATCGCCGCATCACCACACGCTCTACGCAGATGGAAGTCACCGGGCCAGCAGCTGGTTCTTCTCGATTGCAAACGCGTGACGATCCGACAGGTCGCATGGTCGTCGGGACAATGAACAATTGTGCTGGCGGCATCACGCCGTGGGGAACCTACCTCATGGCTGAAGAGAACATTAATGGTAATTTTTTGGGTACGTTGCCCGAAGGTCACCCAGAGGCTGTCAACCACGCACGGTACGGAATCCCTGGCGGCTGGTATCGTTGGGGTGCGCATTTTGACCGCTTTGATATCAGCAAAGAGCCCAATGAACCCAATCGTTTTGGTTGGGTGGTTGAGGTCGATATTTTGGACCCTCAGTCAACCCCCAAAAAAAGAACGGCACTGGGTCGGTTCAAGCATGAAGGCGCTGAGAGTGTTGTTGCGCCCGACGGCCGGGTCGTCGTTTATATGGGGGACGATCAACGGTTCGACTACGTCTATAAGTTCATCAGCAAAGATGTTTACACCCTCGGCGATCGCGACGCGAACATGAACCTTTTGGACGAGGGCACGTTGTATGTTGCCCGGTTTGACGCCGATGGAACGGTCGTTTGGTTGCCAATTCAGTTCGGTCAAGGGCCTCTGACGCCGGAGAATGGTTTTAATTCCCAGGCAGATGTTCTGATTGAAGCGCGCCGAGCCGCTGACCTGCTTGGCGCAACCCCGATGGATAGGCCAGAGGATGTTGAGCCCCACCCAACCAAGGGTCGCGTCTATGTGATGTTAACGAATAATAACCAGCGTACTGAAGAACAGGTTGATGCGGCCAATCCACGTGCTTCCAACACTGTTGGCCATATCGTTGAGATCATCGAGCCCGAAGGCGATTTCGCCGCGACGCAGTCGCGGTGGGAGATTTTGGTGCGTTGCGGAAATCCTAACGATCCCGAGGCGGGTGCGACGTGGAACAGTGCCACGAGCGAGAATGGTTGGTTCGGCTCGCCTGATAACTGCGCTATTGACCCCAATGGTCGCCTTTGGGTGTCCACGGACGGTAATCATGTTACCGGCGCTGCCGATGGCCTGTGGGCATTGGCCACCGATGGAGCCAAGCGCGGAACAGGTCAGGCCTTTTTCCGGACGCCTATTGGCGCAGAACTCTGTGGTCCACGTTTTGCCCCCGACGGACGCACACTGTTTGTCGCTGTTCAACATCCCGGCGATGGACGTGGTGCAACCTTTGAGGAGCCGGCGACCCGCTGGCCTGACTTCGAAGAGGGCCGTCCGCCTCGGCCAAGCGTGTTGGCGATTAGGCACGAAAATGGGGAAGAGATAGGGTCGTGACCCTGTTTGGCTCCTGCTGTTGACGTGCCGCGGAAGACCCTTTCGCGGGCCCGTCAGTCTTAACGGTCTTGATCATCCGTCGAAAGATTGATCATTCTCAAAAAAAGATCCGTCAACAGGATGAACAGCATCGCGCCTCTCTCCCTCTCTGCTTTTCGCTTCGGCGCATGCCGAGGCCTCATCGGGTAGCTGTCGCGCTGCCTGCTAGCTCCTGCCGTGTGCTATGAACATCACCAACTTTGCCCTGAACAACCGCGTGCTGCTGTTCGTCATGGTCGGC
>JBCCBY010000182.1:0-6346 GCA_039033795.1 Pseudomonadota bacterium
ACCAAACCACCCGACGGGTGAGCGATGATTTGCGCGGTGAGCTTCGCGCTCGCGTGGGTACAGATGAATTTTATGAGATTGCAGGAACAGTCACCAATGGTCTAACAGACAATGTGTCCGGTCGGATCACTGGCCTTTACCGCGATCAAGGATCCTATCGAGACTTTGTCGATGCCCAGCGGATACTGATCGCACCTGCGTTGAAGTTCGACATCGGTCAAAACACGGTGCTCAATGTCGATGCTCTTTATCAGGATGATGAAGTTAACGGGGAATTCAATGGCTTCCTTCCCGTTGAAGGGATCTTGCTCCCCAATCCAAACGGTGAAATCCCCGTCGATGTGAACATCGGCGACCCCAACAACCTTTTCGAGCGAGATCAGTATTCGTTCGGCGCGGAACTCCAACACACCTTCAACAGCAATGTCTTTTTCGTGACCAATGTTCGTTATGCTGACTATGAGGAGCGTACACCGCAAAATGTTTACGCCGGTGGCGGGTTTGCGAACACAACAGACCCATCTCTCCCCAGTTTCTTTAACACACTCAACCGATTTAATTTTACGTATGCTGAGGATGTAAAAGCACTATCCGCGGACTCTCGTTTTGACGGAACCTTTGAAACCGGGAACATTCAACACAAGTTGATCGTGGGTTTGGACTATCGGGACGTTGAAAACGTCGCTGATTTTGGGTTTTTCTTTGACCCCCAGCCAATCGATCTGTTCGACCCCGTGTTCACGCCGGTTCCGCAACCTGATGACCCCTATCCCACGGCCTTCAACGATCAAACGCTAGAGCAAACAGGTCTCTACGTTCAGGACCAGATAGAGATCGGGCAACTCTATGTCACGGTCGGCTTGCGCCAAGACTGGGTCGATATCGAAAACAAACTGAGTGATATCAGTACGGACCAAAGTGCTTTCACCTATCGTGTCGGTGCAAACTATGTAACAAATTCGGGCTTCTCACCCTATGTCAGCTATTCGACATCGTTCGAGCCGCTGCTCGGAACAGACTCGGTGACTGGGAATGATTTTGAACCCAGCGAAGGCGAACAAATTGAGCTCGGTATCAAATATGATGGCCGGAACCTCTCGGACACGGTGGATCTTTTCGCGAGTGCTGCGCTGTTCCAGATCAAGCAATCGGAAGTCGTGTCCGTCGGCGCGGGCACAACACCTGTCTTTGGGACTCAGTCTGGCGAAGTCGAGGTGCAAGGTTTCGAATTGGAACTTGTGACGCGTATTGATGATCGGATCACGATCAATGCAGCTTACAGCTACACCGATAGCGAGGTGACAGAGAGCGATAACAACCCTGTCGAAGTGGGCCAGCCATTGCCCGTGACCCCCGAACATAAAGTTGCGGTTCTTGGTCACTATACGGTTCAATCAGGCTATCTTGCAGGCTTAGGTTTCGGTTTGGGTGTCCGATATGTCAGCGAAAGCGCTGGCAGCCTCCCCGGCCCCTTCAACCCTGTGGTCTTCGATGGCGACGACCCCGTCCTTGTTGACGCCATCGCCAGCTATGACCGACCGAACTGGCGCTTCACGCTGAATGCTTCAAACTTGGCCGATACGCGCTATGGAGCACGATGTGCGAGCGCGACCGGCTGTAACTTTGGCGCACCGCGGCAAGTCATCGGAACCCTTCAGTACAAGTTTTAACCGTGCAGCTGATGGGCCTGGAAAGCAGAATAGGCATGCTCAGCAGGTTGTTTTGCAGTTGACACCGATGGCGTGGCCGAGAACATCAAGCAGCGTTACCTTCTGGAGGAGGGCTTGTTCGTTAAACAAGAGCCCCTGTCACCCTTCGCTGTCGCTGTTCGCGGGTTCTTGAGTTGAATTCGGCGGCGCTTGCGGCAACACCAACCGGTGCTTTGACTCCAGGAAAATGGAGTCCGCGGGCCATTTACACAATCGTGGTCCTCGGTTTGTCCGCAGGCGTCCAATTGAGTGACCAAGGCATCCAAGGCCTCTCACTTTCCGCCATCCAGCAGGCCTTCGGTGTAAGCGATGCGGCTCTTGGAGCTGTTCAGGGGTTGGCCGGGTTTTTTGTGGGGAGCTTGCTGGCCATTCCATTGTCGCGCTTGGTCGATCATTTCCCACGCAAACTTATTCTGCTCGGACTTATTCTTGCGTCAACGACCATGATGGTCGTCAGTGCTATCGCTCCAAACTTCACGCTCTTTTTTCTCGGTCGCTCATCAGCAGGCATCATCGAGTTTGCCATGATCCCCCTTGTCTATTCGATGATTCCTGATCTTGCTCCGGAAAACGACCGTGTGCTGGCCAATTTGGGGTTCGCCGCTTTAATGGCGGCTGGCGCGAGCGGGGGCTACTATTTCGGCGGTGCAATTATTGACGTGGGCGAACATATTATCCCTCTCGCTATTGACCCCTGGCGCAAAGGGTTTTTGATCATATCAATGTCGGGTGTCCCTTTGTTCCTGCTCGGACTTTTGACGATCGATCCCAAGCGCTATCCCGGTGTCGCAAGCGCATCGTCAACCGCGTCGCTGGTTGGTTTTTTGCAGCAACACTGGAGGCGTACCGCCCTTTTTATCGGGATTGCGGGTTTCATGTTGGTCGCCGTGCAGGCACTGAACCAGCTGATTGCACTCGCGATCGAACGCCGGTTCGATGCCGACACTGCCCAAATTGGCCGGGCAATGGGCATCATTCTTTTGTTGGTAAGTGCAGGGAGTATTCCTGCTGCGGGTTTGCTCGACAAGGTCTTGGGCCGGTATATCGGCTTGTCATCGAGGCCCACGATCATGGGGTTAGGAGCGATCGCCGCTCTTCCGGCTTCCCTCGTTCTGATGGCAACCAACAGCATCGATCATGCCTTCATCGCGATCGGCGCCTTTTTGTTTTTGACGGCGACGGCCAACGCTCTCGTGCCCACCATGCTGCAAGATCTCATTCCCGCACCGCTCAGGGCACGCAGTTTTGCGATATGGAGCTTCTTGGTCTCGATCTTTTCCGCTCTTGGACCTCTCACTGCCGGCGTGCTGTCCGATGTCTTTTATCGAAACAGTCTGCTCCAAGCGATCACGGTGACGACAATCCCGACCCTTGTTCTGTCGGCTGTCTTTGCGGTTCGGCTTGCCCAGACGACATCAAACTTCCCACCTGACGCAGAGCGAGCCCCAGGTGCCTCCGAACCAGGCTAAGACGAGCATGAGCCTGACATCTTGTCTCGACGTCGACACGCGCTCTCTACATCAGAGAGCGCAGGTGGTGCTGTTGGGGTCGTCATCGACCAGGGCCGACCGACGAAAAAATGGTGCTGCTGGAGAGAATTGAACTCTCGACCTCTCCCTTACCAAGGGAGTGCTCTACCTCTGAGCTACAGCAGCCTGAGAACGGGTCTAATGAAGGCGGATTGCGGCCGCGTCAACGCTAAGCTGCGGCCCTCACGCCAGCATTTTGTCGATGTCGAGGACCAGGATCGCACTGGCCCCAAGCGCTTTGAGCTCCTCAAGCATGTCCCACACCACAGCTTCTTGGCAGACGGTGTGGACAGCCACCATGTCCCCCTCGCCCGCCAGCTCGAGAATGGTTGGTCGCTCGGCGGCTGGTAGGACAGCGGTGATGTCATCAAGGGCGGCGCGCGGCGCGTTGAGCATGACGTATTTGGCGTCCCGGCTCCGCTCCACGCCTTCAATCCGCAGCCGGAGTGCCTCGGCCGTTGCGGCCTTGTCAGCGTCCGAGGAAAGATCTCCGCCGATCAGCAATGCCTGGGACCGATAAATCGTCTCAGCAACCACCAGCCCATTGCTTTCCAGCGTCGCGCCCGTCGAGACGATGTCACAAACCGCATCAGCAACACCAAGACGCGGCGCGATTTCATGGGCGCCATTCATGATCACCGATTCGGCCCCCTTGACCCCTTGAGATGCAAGCCAATTGTCCGTGAGGGCTGGATAAGAGGTCGCGATTTTGAGCCCGCGCAAATCGCCCGGCGCGTGATAGTTCAGCTCTTTGGGGACAGCGATACAAAGCCGGCAGCGAGAAAAACCAAGCTCTGTGACCATCGGCACACGGTCCTTTAGCCTGCCCGCGCACCTCTCCTCCTCATAAACATTGCCGCCCACAATGCCGAGATCGCTCGCACCGCTCGCCACCAACGCAGGAATGTCATCGTCTCGAACCAACAAAAGATCGATCGGCAATTCCGCAATCCGTGCATAAAGACGGCTTTTCGATTGGCTAACCGACAACCCGCAACGCTTGAGCAGCTCGAACGTATCATCCGCCAAGCGTCCCTTCTTTTGAACGGCCAGCTTGACCCGGCCCGTCATGTCATCGGTGCTCACGATTGTCCCTCCTTTGACACTATCGGACTGGACCAGAGCGGCTCGCCTAGCAAGACCGACCAGGCAGGGCTAGCAATCGTGGAGCCGCTTCAATGCCTTCACCATGTTTTACGGAATAGTGAGGTCATTCGGGCCAGATGTGACTTGCAGACGCAGGCGAAGTCACGCCACATTTGGACCGAGGGATTTTGGACGGATACTATGCGCGCATGGGGATTGTGGGGCGCCACTTATGTTGTTGTTGGGCCAATGATGGCCGCAAGTGCCGCCGACCTAGACGTGGCAGGGGATTGGTACACCGATGACCGGAGTTCCATTATAACGATCGAAGACTGCGGCAATGGCACACCTTGCGGGATTGTTCGCTGGTTAAGCCCCGAGGCGTCGGCAGAGACCGCGATCGATAGCAACAACCGGGATCGGTCCCTTCGCGATCGGCCGATTATTGGCATCAGTCTGTTGAGCGGTTTTAAAACCAACGAGGGCGGTTGTTGGCAAAAGGGCAGCATCTACAACCCCGAAGACGGTCGGACCTATCGCGCACGTATCGAACTTATTTCAAATGATGCGTTGTCGGTTTCTGGTTGCTTAGGTCCTATTTGTAAGACTCTGATTTGGCACAGAGCTTCTGAAAACAACCAAACATTTGTGACCGATACGAAGAAACAAAGCGAGGATATGGCCTCTCTTTAAGACACGTGAGGGTGAATGACGTCGGCTGATGAGCAACCTGACTTGGAGCCAAAGTCGAACGCGCTTTTGTCGGCGCTCACGTCTTATGGGCCATTGGTCGTGCTCACCATTGTCGCCGCGCTTCATATCGATACGCTTCTATCGCCAGCCCCAGAACCCAAAGAGCCGCCCACCTATTACACCTCCGTGGCCGTGACCGTGGTCGCTGGAGACGCACGTGAACGTGCGCTCCAGTTCACAGGACAAGCCCTACCCGAGCGACAGGTTTCCCTTCGCGTCGCACAGGATGCGCGCGTGACCCGCGTGCCGGTTCGGTTGGGTGAGCAGGTCGTCGCTGGCCAAACCATCTGTGAACTGCGCTATAACGGTAACCGCAACACCGTGGCTCTCACCACACCGATTAATGGGCGTGTCCAGACACTGGCAGCAACACCTGGTTCCACTCTAAAACGTGGCACCAATTGTGGGTCGGTGGTGGATACGTCATCAATCGTGGTCCAGACGCAAGTCCGGCCGCATGAGGCCTTCACGATTACCGCGGGTGATCGGGCCGAGGTCGCCATCGACGGTGAACGACGCGGTGGCCGCGTTCATTATGTTGAGGCGAGCGGAGGCCTAGCGTCAGATGGAACTCGTTCTCTTGAGATCCATACGGACGATAACACCGGGATGAGCGTGGGTGACAGCGCAACGATCGAAATTCGCACCCTTCAGGTTGACGCGGCTGTTGTGCCGCAAAACGCGCTGTTGATGGTGCCTGGCAAGGGGATGAGCGTTCAAATGGTGTCCGGGGACGGTCCGACAGGTGTCGTTGTTACTGTTCCGGTGGAAGTGGTGGCCGCTACGCCAGACGGGTTATACGTCCGCGGGCTGCCAGCCAATGGCCGTTTAATCGTGAGAGACCGGAACGCTCAACCCAATGCAGATGGGGAAGTGGTACGGATCGGGCGCGTTACCTGATCCGTACCCCCGCATTTTAATAGACTTCGAAAAGTCCAGCAGCCCCTTGGCCGCCACCAACACACATGGTGACGACAACATATTTCGCGCCAACACGCTTAGTGGCCCGTGCGGTTTCTTCGATTTCATGGGTTGCAGCCCATGCAAGGAAGGCCATCGAGTGTTTCGGGCCGCTCCAAAGGTTCAAACATCTGTACGACATCGCCGTCCGATCCCGATGCGCCCCGGGCTTGACCCGGGACCGCCTGCTCAGGCTCGGACACTTCGAGTACGCTGCCGGTTACGGCGTTTGGCCGATAGGTCGTGCAACCCTTGCAGCCCTGGGCGTAGGCTTGCGCATAGACGTCCTGGAAATCATCGAAGCTGATG
>JBCCBY010000183.1:0-6317 GCA_039033795.1 Pseudomonadota bacterium
CCCATGGAGGGTGTTTTTCCTTTCGTTGATGAGCTTGATACCGTTGGTGCATTTGCACGGACAGCGGACGATGTCAGAACCGTGCAGCAGGTGATGCTCGGTCATGACTTTGGCAGTGTCGAGATCGATCATGTCCGTGTCGGTGTTCTTCAAGGGTTTTTCCGGGAGGGGATCGATCCCGCTGTCCTTCAAGCCGTCGATCGCGTCGCGGAGGAATTGGGGGCAAAGCCCGTTGAGTTGCCCGCGGCGGCTCAGGCGAGGTCAGCATCATTCCTTTTGACAGCGGCGCAAGGTGGGCGGCGCCATCTTGATGCGCTTCGTGAGGATCCTTCCAGCTTCGATGACGGCACCCGCGATCGGCTGCTTGCCGGTGCTTTGCTGCCCCAGGGCACGGAGGCCGCCGCGCTATCGGCGGCGCAGCCCTTCGCTGAACAGCTGGCTGCTCTTTTTGAGGAGGTCGACCTTCTCGTCACGCCCGCGACGCCTGTGCCAGCGCCGAGGATCGACGAAGAGACAATTGTCATCGGTGGGCAGACTGTGAATGCGCGGGCTCATTTAGGAATGATGACCCAGCCGTTTGGTCTGAGCGGCGTGCCATCGCTATCGCTGCCTGTTCCAGGATCGATCGGTACACTGCCAATAGGTGTCCAAATGATTGCAAACCATGGGAAGGAAGGATTGCTTTTCGCGGTTGCCGGGCTGCTTGAGAAAGCCGGTATCGTCATGCCAGCTCGTCCTGTTGGGTTGGATTCTGGTGATATGAGGGAGTCCGCCTAATGCTGGAGACCACCACCGGGTTACGGGGTATGGTGACAAGCCCTCACCATTTGGCGAGCAGCTCAGGCATCAACGTGCTGCGCGACGGGGGCAATGCGATTGAAGCTGCCATCGCAACGGCGGCCAGCCTGGCTGTCGTTTATCCCCATATGAACGGTATTGGCGGCGATAGTTTTTGGCTGGTTGTAGAACCCGATAGGACCGCCCGCGTGGTTCAGGGGTGCGGCGCCGCCGCCGCTCTTGCCACGCCGTCGCTGTATAAGGAGCAGGGCTTAAAAGAGATCCCGACCCGTGGCCCGCTCGCAGCGCTGACCGTCGCAGGCACGCTCTCGGCATGGGACGCATTGTTGCGTGAAGGATGCACCCTCTCACTTGATCGGATTCTCGAAGAGGCCATTCATTATGCTGAGAATGGCTCGGTTGCATCGACAAGTCTTTCTGATCTCCTGACGGCGAAAGAGGCGGAGCTTTCTGGTAACGACCACTTAGCACGTCTTTTCTACCCCGAAGGAAAAGCCCTCACCGCAGGATCAGTGTTCAAACAGCCAGCTCTTGCCAACACGCTCAAGATGCTGGCCAGAGACGGTTTGCAGAGCGCCTATCAGGGCCGCATCGCGGATGCTTGGGCGCACGATCTCGGCGGGGCTGGTGCGCCAGTTCGGCTTCAAGACCTCGCGGCCCATCGCGCGCGCGCCGAAGAGCCATTGGTCTCAGAAACTGGCCTCGCCACTCTTTATAACATGCCGCCGCCAACCCAAGGACTGATCTCGCTCCTTATCCTCTCAGCCTTTGATCGGATGGACGCGGATGAGGCCGACGGCTTTGCGCATATCCATGGTCTTGTTGAAGCCACAAAATGGGCCATGCGCCGCGCCCGCCAAGCGGGGATCGGCGACCCCGATTGGATGAGCGAGGCCGCCCAATCGCTGCTCGATAAGACCTCAGGCATTGAGGCGGCGGCATTGGCCATTGACCCCAAAAGGGCCACTGCCTGGAATGGGCCGTCGGCCGACGGTGACACGGTCTGGTTTGGCGCGGTCGACGGTGACGGCCGCATGGTGAGCGCCATTCAGTCCGTCTACCATGAGTTTGGGTCGGGTGTGATGCTGCCCGAGACGGGAGTCATTTGGCAAAACAGAGGCGCCAGTTTTACACTGACCGACGGCGCGTGGAACGCGCTCGTGCCCGGCCGCTTGCCCTTCCACACCCTGAACCCAGCGGCCGCTTTGTTCCCTGACGGACGATCAATGGTTTATGGCACCATGGGCGGCGAAGGTCAGCCGCAAAGCCAGGCGGCAATCTTCACCCGCTATGCTCGCTTTGGTGTGCCGCTACAGGCGGCGGTCACGGCCCCGCGTTGGCTCCTCGGTCGCACTTGGGGAGAAGAGAGCACAAACCTTAAAATCGAAAGTCGATTTGCACCTGAGGTGATCAGCCAGCTGACTGAGGCGGGCCATGACATACAGTTGGTGGAGCCGTTCACCAGCATGATGGGCCATGCGGGCGCCTTGGTGCGGCGGCCAGACGGTGTCATGGAGGGGGCGACGGATCCGCGAAGCGACGGAGGGGTTGCTGCGTGGTGAGTGCTTTGGGCCGACCTCTTCTTAACGGACAGGCGTCCGGCGATCGTGCCTATCACCGGTGCAGGGCCCTTGGGGTTCTGCCGTTCAGTGCGAGTGCTGACGGCCTCGATCGCCGTTACCTGACCCCAGCTCATGCGGCGGCTGTTGGCCAAATCGCCGGTTGGATGGCAGAAACAGGCATGTCCGCTCGCCTTGACCCCATGGCCACGTTGATCGGGCGCTACGAAGGAACCGATCCGACGGCGCCGGCCCTGATGATTGGTTCCCACATCGACAGCGTGCCCAATGGTGGTGTGTTTGATGGTCCTTTGGGTGTCATGCTCGGTGTTGAGTTGGTGGCACGGCTTCATGAAGAGGGCACGCGGTACGCTTTTCCCATTGAGGTGGCGGCATTCGGTGATGAAGAAGGATCACGCTTCAACGCATCAATGATGGGAAGCCGCGCGATTGCCGGTGCACCCATCGAACATGACCTTCAGCAGACAGATGCCGCGGGCACCGACGTGGTCGCAGCGCTCTCCGCGTTTGATGCAATCCTGCCCCAATATACTGATCTCGTCCGTGAACCGGGCGGCGCCACGGCCGCTCGGCGCACCCGCGAACACGTGGCTGCTTTTATCGAGACCCATATCGAACAAGGACCTGTTCTGGAGGCGGAGGGATTGGCGTTGGGGGTTGTCACCTCCATTGCGGGTCAACTGCGCTACAGCATCGAGGTGCGGGGCGCGGCCGCCCATGCCGGTACCACCACCATGGATCTTCGGCGTGATGCCTTGACCGCTGCTGCTGCCATGGTCTCCGCCATTGAGGATGTGGCGCGCGCCCAAAGCGACACCGGGGTTGTTGCAACAGTGGGGCAGCTAGATGTCTTTCCCGGAGGCAGCAATGTGGTCCCAGCACGGGTCTTTTTCAGTCTTGATGTTCGTGCACCAAGCAATGACCACCGTGATCATGCAGCGGCCTTGATTGAAAAGCGTTTGCGTTCGATTGCCGATGCGCGGGACGTGAAGCTGAGTATCGGGCGCCAGCAGGATTTGGCGGCCACACCGTGTGATCCTGCGCTGACCGGCCTTTTGGGCCGAGCTGTCTCAACGATCGATGGCCGAGCGTTCGAGCTCTTTAGTGGTGCTGGTCATGACACCATGAGCATTGCTGGGTTGTGTCCCGTGACCATGCTATTTGTCCGCTGCGATCGAGGGATCAGTCACCATCCCGACGAAAATATTCTGCCTGCGGATGCAGAACAAGCGTTGGATGCGTTGTATGCATTCACCAAACTCTATGAAGGATACCGTCATGTCGCACCGGTTCGGTGATATCGACCCACCTCAACGCCTCCTGATGGGACCGGGGCCCGTGAACGCCCATCCGCGGGTTCTCCGTGCGATGTCGGCTGATCTTTTGGGTCAGTTCGATCCTGAGTTCACCGCTTACATGAACGAGGTGATGGCGCTTTATCGGCCAGTCTTCTGTACAGAGAATAAATGGACATTCCTTATCGATGGTACAGCGCGCGCTGGTATTGAGGCTGCCCTGATCTCCCTCACGACGCCAGGAGACCGCGTCTTGGTGATCAATTATGGTCGCTTTGGCCTCTTGTTGCGGGAGATTTTGGGCCGTCTGGGCGCTGAGGTGGTCTCGATTGATGCGCCTTGGGGCGAGGTTGTTCCCCTCGATGCGATTGCTGAGGCTCTTGAAAAACATGAGCCGAAGGTGGTGGCAACGGTGTTCGGCGACACGTCCACGACCATGGCACAGCCGGTCGAAGGGATTGGTGAGCTGTGCAAAAAGGCCGGTGCGTACTTCTACATTGACGCAACAGCGACATTGAGCGGAATGCCTTTTTATACGGATGAATGGCAGGTCGATGTCGTCACATGCGGTCTTCAAAAATGTTTGGGCGGTCCAGCAGGCTGTGCTCCCATTACGGTCTCTGACCGCGCGGCCCAGATGATTTTTGATCGTCGCCACACAGAGGAGGGTATCCGTAATCCAGACCTTCCGCAGGGTGAGGGGCCGCGAATCGCATCGAACTATTTCGATTTGGCCATGGTGATGGATTACTGGTCGGACAAGCGCCTCAACCATCACACCGAGGCCACGAGCATGCTCTATTGTGCGAGGGAATGCGCCCGCGTGGCGATGGAGGAGGGTTTGCCTGCCCGGTGGAAGCGCCACCATCTAGCGGGTCAGGCCATGGTTGCTGGCGTTCAGGCGATGGGCCTTGATGTCTACGGGGACGATAACCATCGGATGAGCAACGTCACGGGAATTTGGATTCCCGACGACGTCGATGGTGAACGTGTCCGAGACCGTATGCGGACGGAATTCGAGATCGAAATCGGCACAGCATTTGGGCCGTTAAAAGGCAAAATCTGGCGAATAGGTGCGATGGGGTTCAATGCGGCGCAGCATAAGGTGCTCTTGACGCTTGGTGCATTGGAAGCTGTTCTGCGAGCGGAGGGAATGAAAGTTCCAGCGGGTGAGGCGGTCGACACAGCATGGGGGGTCTATGCTGAAAACGCGTGACCTTATCGGTTATGGCGCAACCCCGCCCGACGCCAAATGGCCGGGCGATGCCCGGATTGCCGTTCAGGTTGTGGTCAATGTCGAGGAAGGGGCTGAACGCTCTGTTCTCATGGGCGATGGGGAGTCGGAGGCGTTTCTGTCGGAAATGGTTGGTGCGACAAGCCATCGAAATGCGCGGGCGATGGCGATGGAAAGCCTTTATGAGTACGGCAGTCGCGCGGGGTTTTGGCGGCTTTTTCGGCTTTTGACGGAACGGAACATTCCCGTCACCGCCTTTGCCGTGGCCGAGGCGTTGCGCCTTACACCGCCGATCACCGAAGCCATGCTGCATGCCGGTTGGGAAATTGCCAGCCACGGCTTGCGCTGGATTGACTACCAGACGATTTCTGAAGATGTCGAGCGCGAGCATCTTGGCCGAGCCATTGCTCTTCATAAAGAGCTCACAGGCGAGCGACCATTCGGTTGGTACACTGGGCGGACAAGCCCTGTCACCACGCAATTGATCGCAGAAGAGGGCGGGTTCGCCTATCATGCCGACAGTTACGCCGATGATGTGCCCTATTACGAGGTGCACGGCTCCAAACCGCAGCTCGTCGTGCCCTATACTCTTGACGCCAACGATATGAAATTCGTCGCCTATCAAGGCTTTGCGGAGGGTGAACAGTTCTATCGCTATCTGCGCGATTGCTTTGACATGCTCTATCGAGAGGGTGGACGGATGATGTCGATAGGTCTTCATGGCCGTGTGGCCGGCCGGCCAGCTCGCGCGCTGGCGCTGTCAAAATTTCTTGACCATGTGATGGCGCATGACAGTGTTTGGTTCGCACGCCGCATCGATATTGCTCATCATTGGTTGGAGGAGCATCCTTATGCAGATAGATGATCCTTCCGTGATTGCTGAGGTCACGTCGGCGTTCGAGCGCTACGAGGCCGCGCTCATGGCCGATGATATCGCTGTGATGGATGAGCTCTTTCATCAGGCACCGAGCACCGTGCGTTACGGTGTTGGCGAAGTTCTCTATGGTTATGACGAAATCGCGGCGTTCCGACGATCCCGCGGCGGATCACCGCAACGGCGCCTCGGCAGAGTGGCGATCCACAGTTTTGGCGAGCACCACGCGACGACCCATGCTGAGTTTTTTCGCGACGGGAGCGAAAAACGTGGTCGTCAAACCCAGTCGTGGGCAAAGATCGATGGTGTTTGGAAAGTTGTCTCCGCTCATGTCTCGATAGAGGGGCAGACCTCATGAACATCGATCAGTTGAACACGATGACGGCTGATACCTTCGTTCAGAAGCTTGATTTTCTTTATGAGCACAGCCCTTGGGTGGTGGAGTCGGCAGCGAAATTCCGTCCGTTTACCGATGGTGATGCGCTCTTGGCTGGTCTCCAACGCGCGGTGGCGGATGCTGGATCGATTCGTTGGGG
>JBCCBY010000184.1:0-6314 GCA_039033795.1 Pseudomonadota bacterium
GCATCCGTGTAGGCTTCCATCAGCTCACGAAAAAACGTTCTTGTCGGGTAGTCAGAGAATGCATCGTACTCAGAAGTATCGATAAAGGCTCGCAGTTTTTCCCAGTTGTTTTCTCGATCAAGGTGGGCGGGTTCTGTCACCCCACTTTCGGTGAAGTAGTAGTGGATCGAATTGTAGCCCGCTGATTGCAGAAAACGATGGAGCGACGTGGTCCCGGTCCGTGAGTCGCCTAAGATAAAAACAGGTTGTTTCTTGTCGTTCATCTGTGTGCTGTCTGACATGGGCGTGTCCCTCACCAACCTTTCATCCAGCTCGCCTTCTTTTTTTGACGCTGGTGTGTTCAGAAAGTGCTTGAATCTTTGCTTTTTTGTTTCTCGGCCCAGGAGTGCGATCAGTGCACCGCGTTCAAGGTTAACCCAAGCCTTCTTCCCCCATCTGGGGGTCACCCATAGCGCACGGCGCAGATCTTCCCAAGACGATAGGGTGCGCATGATGAACGGCTCGCTCGGGGCAACATCAAACGCCTCTGGCGTCGCTAGAAGGGCCGCTTCAAAGGCGACGGGAAACAAACGATCTTGGGTTGGATCGGGGGGGTCAATGGTGCTGGGAAAACCAATATATTGAATGGCATAACCTGCAGATCGAAGGTGCCGGAAGAGTTCCTGGCTTTTTTCACTCTCGTTGCACTCACACCAAATAACCGGCTTTTTGGACGCGATATAATCCCAGTCCCCCTGAAGCGCCCCGCTCTCTGCACCTTCAAGGTCAAGTTTGAGAAAGTCATAGTCCCCATGAAGAGCACGCAGCGTCTTCAGCGTTTCACCCGGCCCCTCGTCGCCAGTCGTTTCGGCGGGGACGAACGATGTGGCGCCTCGGTTCCCTGCGGCACGAACCGCAACATTGCTTGGCGAATCCGTTCCCAAGACAGCACGGATTGCCGTTACTTTTCCTTGGCCGAGCCTGCTTATGTTGTCATGCAGAATAGCATGGTTCGCCTCATCACCTTCGATGCACACGAACCTTGTCGGTAGATCAGCAAACGACAGCGCAAACGTACCGATGAACGCACCAGCATCGAAGGCAAGGGTCGATTTTTCGATCAGAGGACGTACAAACGAGATCTCAAAAGGTGCCCAGACCTTTTGTTGCCGCAAAAAGCGAACAATGAGGTCGTCAGGATCGTCCGGAACACGCAATTCTCCGTAAACGGTGTCGAGGACGTCGCTGCCCCCGAAAGAGCGCTCATCGGGACGATTATTGTGCGACGCCATGCTCTCTTTCAAACCAATGACGGAAGCTATCGTCTCCATCCACCGCAAACGGATTGTTGAAGTGATCCTTGAGATCCCGCCGATCGCGATACAAGCTCCGCGCCTCGGCGGGTATCGGCGTGCCGTCACCATAATTTCCGTAATGCCAATAGCGATGGGGGATAAGACTGTCCGTGGCTTGATCTATTTCTCGTTTGTACCAACTCCAAAGTTCATAGACAGCGACATTCCCACCAGCGTAACGTTCTGTCATCGAATCGCCAAGAGCACCCAATTTGGTGAAATGAAAGAACTTAAGCGGCGAACCATTCACCAACAACTCGCCGGACTCGGAAAATTCCAACGTGCGCTGGCTTAAGTTCCACGACGCAACGTTATAACCAGGGTCGCGGAGTACCTTTAGCTCACTAAAGAAAACGGGCGCCAGATCGCACCATCGCTGATCCGTAAAAAGCCCTCCGCACACGTCATCAAAACAGAACTGACGAAGACGATCACCCCACCATGACGCAAACGCAGGACCCTGGCCTGTCGCCGTCGCTGCGACGAACCCAAGATTGTAGACACCGAACTTCAGTGAGCCAATCTCATTGTCGCGGATCGCGGTGAGCGCGTCGGATGGTTCAGGCGTTAACTGATGCGGGGTCAACAAGACATCAGCATCTTCCAGTGCATCCACCAAACCATCGAGGGGAGCCACGACGGCAATATCAGGATCCAGGTAAACGGCGATGTCCCATTGCTGGCTCAAAAGGTGTTCAAGATAGGGGCCCTTCACCGCCGTACACAGCTCAACGATGCTGTGTTCAAAAACCCATGCTTCATCCCACAACTCTTTAAAATCGTGCAGATAAATGACTTTATCAAAGGGTTCATTATCAACGTTGAAATCGAGTTCTTCGGGCGGACGATCGGACATGAAGACATGCATCTCCCAGTCCGGATGAAACTGTTTAAGCGTTTTACTCAGCACACGCGCTCTGTTGAGATAACTGAACGTGATCGAGGTGTAACACACAACGCGTGGTGCTGCCTTTTTCACACCAAGGCCCTCGCCGCTCATGACTGCGCCTCTGCCGCGTGGGTCGCGACGTCGTGATCGATCAGGTCACAGGTGATGAATGACCGCTCGATCGTAAAGTGTTGACGGCCCGAAGCGCGCCTTTCAGCGAGACGGTGGGCGACCTCATCACCCTCAAACATAGTGGTCAGCTCTAGTCCATCAGCGACCACAACGCCGCTGCGCTCCTGGGCGAGATGGGCAACATTTCCGCTGTTTGATGATGCGATTAGCATGCATCCTGCCGACACTGCTTCGTAGGCTGTAAAACAGAAGGTCTCGGGCCAGAGCGAGAGAATGGCAGCAGCATCAATCTCATGATCATCCAATGCGTCGATCATCGCATTCGGTTGATCCGAGGTCACCGTGACCGGCACATGGGTTATTCCAGGCACGTCGATTGGTTGGCTACCAAAGCAATAAAAGGCGTATCGCTCATCATCACGCAAGGCCTCGGCCAAGCCTGCGAACTGTTGCCAACCTTTTGGGATCGTTGGGTAACCCAAAAAGGCGATGCGGAACGGTTTTGCTTCATTTTCGCTGGCTGGCTCACTGGTCCGATGGGGCGTGTCCTGCTCGATAAGCGCACCATGCTCGTGAACCGTCAGCGTTGGTGTAAGCGGATGAAGTGCGCGGCGAATTTCATCGGCAGCAGCGGCGGACGGCGCGACCAATTGCGGAGACACGTCCTCCAGGAGCCGATCAAGATGGGGCTTCACCTGACGGCGTTTGTCCCCGTAAACACAAATCCGACAACTCGCACTGGTCGCATCGGGCGCATGGCAATAGTCGAGATCGTTTCTGAGAAGATTATAGCCCGGGCACGTGAGCGAATAGTCGTGAACCCACAGCCACCGTTCCTTTGGGTCTGCTTTGGAAAGCAAACGGCCAACAAGGTCAACGGAATGGCCAAGTAGCGAGTGCACCACGATCGAAACCTGGCCGCCTTCACTCGTTGCCTCGTCGATGAAGGCCAGGATATCACCAAATTGGAACGTGTTCACCAGCGTCCCGTTAAACGACACATCGCAAAAATGCTCGTTGTCAAGATCATCTGTCGTGACCATCGGAAGAGGTTGAAACGGCGCAAGATGCAGATAATCTGTGTTGGTATCATTAAACGCATTTTGCTCGATCTGAATGCATAGTTGAATGCCGCCAACATTCTCATGATAAAGATCATGACTAACCGATACGACCAAGTGCTGGTTGCTTGATTGGCGGAACAAGGTGTGGAGCTGATCAGCGTCCCCGGGCTCGACGGGCCGCTCCGATATCCATTCACGCGCCTTCTCATCGGGCGTTTTGAGACCCTGTAATATATCAGCAACTTGGCCAGCGGGATGCCGGGCAAAACGGCCTTCTGCCTCACCCGACTCCAGAAAGTGTAGGAAAGGATTTGCCCCCGAACTGGCCACGTCAGGGTTACGGCTGAGATAATACGCTGTCGAAAAACTGGGCGATGGATCGCGCCCCTCCTTCCACCCGCTTGTCAGGAAGTGATCGAGAGGCTCCACATCGGCATCGATCAGATCAGGATTGCGTTTGATGTAAAACGCTTCGTCGAAAGCCGACTCAAGCAGTTGCCGAACGGATGCAGGGATCTGAACCGGTTGACTGGCATCTTCTGCAGCTTCCGTCTCGATGGTTTCAGGGTTGGGCGCCAAAGCCATCTTGGTGTCGTCAGGCGGATCGTCGAAGCGATGCGCGCGGTAAGGCGCAAACCCTTCCCTATGCGCACCTTCTTCAACAGCGCTAAGCAGCGGCGGTGTGGGCAGCGTACCATCATCCCCAACAAATGATGGGTGCTTTTCCAAGAACAGCTCGACGGAGAAATTTGGGTTGGGGTCTCGCTTCTCGCGCCATCCCACCACGGTGTAATGCCACAAAGGGTCGACATCTGCGTCGGCAACATCAGAATACTGCTTTAAGTAAAAACTGGTGGAGAAGTGAGGAGAAAGCCTGGCGGCCAACCAGCGGGCCTCATCGTCAGAAAGCGCCGCGAAACGCTTCGAGGTCTCGATCCCGGCCGATAAGCGAACGGCTCGCCCCTCTTGTCGACCGACGCTGGTGTAATGACAAAAGGGGGGAACATCCGCCGCCGCCACGTCAAGATGGTCGGTAAGGTAACCATCATTGGAAAAGTTCGCACACGGATCAATGCCTAATCGCCAGCCCAAACGGACATAGTGGACCGCAGGATCAACGCCAAGTCGCTGAAGATCATTCACCTGCTCAAAGTAATAGGCGCGGTCAATGTCGTACCGGATCAACGCCGCGAGCTCAGGTTCATCAGAGAGAACCAAGGGATTTGCTTCATTAAGCCGAGAACAACGAACCGCGCGTTCTTCATCCCGTCCCGATGTCAGGTAGTGAACCAATGGGTTCATGCCAGCCTTGGCCACATCGGGGTGATCTTGGACATAGTCATTGGTCGAGAACCGCGGGCTTGGATCCAAGCCGTCCAACCATCCTCGTTTGAGGTAATGAAGGAAGGAATCCGCGCGCGCCTCGTCAGGGTTGGCGAGCTGCGCCAAATAGAAGCCCTCGGAAAACAGCTGTCCGGCTGAGGATTTAAGCGATGCAAATTCCGCCGACTCGTCAAGGCGTGGACCATCGCTCTGTCGACCCAGCGGCGTCTTGCTCGAAAGCGCCCGCATCATTCGGGACGTGTATCGTTGAAGTCCGGTCATGGCGACAACTCAGAGAACGCTTGATCGCATGCGATCACACCTCAATCCTTCACCCGCGGCGATTGAAAACAGGCATGGCTAAGAAATCAATCGCAAACAAACGTTAATCAGTCCAGAAGCACAGACCAGCTCTTGCGCATGCGCAATTGCTCTTCGGTGCCCGTGCGCCCCTCATGATAGCCTGTTGACTGAAAATGGCGGGTGGCATCGGAGATGTCGCCACGCAAAGCGGCCTCACGGATATCGCTGTTGTTGCCCAGATACCAGGTTGGGTTGACAGCAAAGTTTCCAGCATACCGCCCCTCAAAATATCCAGTCATCGCGTAATGCTGAGATCCCGACGCGACCTGCCCTGTCTTGATGGCCTGTGCGATGTCAGGATTGGCCTTTATGTAGGCTTTCTCACTGAAGGGCAGTGTATCGAGAAGTTGTTGAATCAGCAAGCGGATGAATTCGGAGCGGACATTGACGGTCTCTTTGCCGATATCTTCCGCTTGAATACCAGCGAACTTCGCTAGATCGGCCCATTCGGGAAAGAAGTAATCATGGGTGTCTGGCCCATCTTCAGCATCGGGCAGTATTTCATCTTTATCATCAATCGACAAAACCAATTCCCCATATCCACCATGTCGTCACCCTAAGACTGGTCTACGCCTATGTGAAGCACTGTCGTTCGTCTTGTTGTCTCATTGATCCTTTCATCCGGCATCCTGCACACCCAGTTTCAGGGGCGGCCTTGGTATCGAGGCTTCACCAAAAGCAAAAAACGATGCGTTGGTCTGCTGAGCAATTGCCGGGACGTTAAGCGACAGGCATTGGTGCGGGCGGGGTACCGTCTTCTGACGATGATCCATGCTCTGACGGAGCAGCGTTCCGATGCACGTCCGGATCGTAACCGAACAAGTCAAAATCGACCTCATAGCGATGAATGATCCGCTCAAGGTCTTCGGCTGTCATATCGACCGACAGCGTCGGTGACTTGTTGAAGGTGCCAACCTCGATCTTGGCCGCCTTCACTCTGGGAACGCCCGTCGCTTCGAGAAAGTCTTCAACCTTATCAGCGAGTTCTTCGACCGTGAACACAGTATCCACAAGACACCGCTCCATCGACGATGGCTTATAAAGCCAACGGTGTTGCGGCAAGAACATGCGATCGGGGCCTGCTGACTCCCACCAAGAGGACCGAAGAAACGCGCTGAACGAGCTGATGCTTTGCATCGGCTGATAGTGATCTTGGTGGTGCTTGAGATATTGATAGGTCGACACCGTCCGCTCAACAGGGTCGCGAAC
>JBCCBY010000185.1:0-6122 GCA_039033795.1 Pseudomonadota bacterium
CGCGGCTTTTGTGGCGATCTCCATGCACAGCACCCTGGATGGATTTGAGTACAGTCTCCTCTTCGCCGCCAGCGAGGTGGCGGGCCTGCTCGGCTCAGCAGGGCTGATCATCCATGAGTTCGCTGAGGGGGTCGTGCTGTTTCTGATCTTGCGGACGGGTGGATTGAGCAAGGCCATGGCTATCCCGCTCGCCCTTTTGGGCGCTGCGCTGACAACACCTTTGGGCGCTGTTTTGACGGTGACTTTCCTGCCAGAGGTCGATGCAGGCACGTTCTCCTTGCTGTTGGCCTACGCCGCCGGTGCGCTTTTGTTCGTCGGTGCGAGCCAGCTCCCCGAGGAATTCGGTGAACTTTCCTTCCGTTCAACGATCATGACCTATGCCATTGGCGCGGTGGGTGCGGTCTTGCTCTTATGGTCCACCCATAGCCATGGGGGCGAGTCGCATTACCATCACCATGATCACCACGAATCGGACGAGCACGATCATGGGCTCCACGACCACGAGAATCACCATCACAAGTAAAGATGCTGACGGGCGTCCCATGTGAGGGCAGGGCAACCCGGGGAAGCGAGACGCCCGTCAGTCTTTGGTTCGAGACATCCAAGCCGCCCTTGGGAGAGAGCATGGAGGCGGCCGCTAGGTGAGGGAAGGATCAGCCCCGAACAACTCCACCATAGGTTGCAAATCCTAAAGATGGCGTAAACCCCTGCGTACTATCCCGTGCATAACTTTCCGCTTAGGGGTGCTCGATGGTTTTGTGTGACTCAGCACTTGTCTTGTTCTCTGGCGGCCAGGATTCGGCGACCTGTTTGGCCTGGGCGCTCGATCGGTACGGTGCGGTGGAGACCATCGGCTTCACCTATGGACAGCGCCACAGTGTCGAGATGGAGGCCCGCCAGAATGTGCGCGAGGCCATCTGCGCTGAATTTCCCGCATGGAGTGCCAAACTTGGGTCTGACACGGTCATCGATCTTAGCTTTCTCAGTGCGCTCGGTGAGACGGGGATGACCGCAGACGTGGCCATTAAGGTCGAAGAGAACGGGCTTCCGAACACTTTTGTCCCTGGTCGGAATTTAGCCTTTTTGGTGGCTGCAGGTGCGCTCGCCTACCGTCGCGGATGTGATGCACTCATCGGCGGCATGTGTGAGACGGATTATTCCGGTTATCCTGATTGCCGGGAGGCAGCAATCCAGGCGCAAGCACAAGCCCTCCGACTAGGGATGGATCAGTCGTTTTCGGTGGAGACACCGCTGATGAATTTAAGCAAAGCAGAAACATGGGCGCTTGCGGATGAGCTTGGGGGCGCAACGTTAACGACGATCATCGAAGAACAGACGCATACGTGTTATCTTGGTATCCGCGAGCAACGTCACCCCTGGGGTTATGGTTGTGGCACCTGCCCGGCGTGTGAGTTGCGGGCCATGGGTCACGTGGCTTGGCGAGCCAGCGTGTGAGCTACGCGGTTAAGGAAACCTACCTGACCTTACAAGGTGAGGGCGCGCAAACCGGACGGGTCGCGGTTTTCTTAAGGTTCGCAGGCTGCAATTTGTGGTCCGGCCGAGAACAGGACCGGACCGACGCTGTCTGTCAATTTTGCGATACCGATTTTGTTGGGACCGACGGCGAGGGCGGAGGACGCTTTGCGAGCGCTGATGTCTTAGCGAAGCATGTGGCTTCGTTTTGGCCAGGTCCAGGCGAGCCTTACGTCATCTGTACAGGCGGCGAACCCGCTTTGCAGCTCGACGATGATCTCATCGACGCTCTTCATAAGGAGGGGCTTTGAGATTGGCGTCGAAACCAATGGCACGCTCGCATTGCCTCAGGGGATCGACTGGATATGTGTCAGCCCAAAAGCTGATACCAACATCGTTATCAGGTCTGGCAACGAATTAAAGCTTGTGTATCCACAGGACGGTGTCAATCCAGAGCGCTTTTCCACGCTCGACTTCGATCATTTTTTCCTCCAGCCCCTGGACAATGATCAGCAAGCAGAAAATATAACAGCGACGGCTGATTACTGCCGAAATCACCCCGCTTGGCGTCTGTCGCTCCAGACGCACAAGCTTATCGGTCTTCCGTGACGGGGCCTCGTTTAGAAGAGAGAGGCGAGGTTTCTTGCCGTCTGATCAAAAAAGCGGTCAGCCGTGTCCCAAACGCCAATCGGCAAGAACCCTCGCTCGTTCAGCACCCGGTCGTTGGTGCGATCGGCGAGTGTCCCGATGCTCTCTCCGTCGACCGAAAAATCGAAGGTGACGGCACCATCGCCCACGGCGAACACGCGGGTGATGCCAGGATACACGAGACCAGCACGTGTCAGGTCGGGCCGGTTGGCTTCTAACGCCGTCACGACGGGGGTAATAACCAGAACACCCGGCCCCGCGGCGTCAACCAACGTGACCTTCTCGCCCAAATCCATGGTCAACTCGTCGTCGAAATCAGCCAATTTTCGAACGATATCTGCCTCGTCCAAGGGCTGTCTGTCCTCATTGAGACGAAACCGTGTGATCGTCGTTTGCTCCATCACCTCGTCACTCGCAACGGAGGGAACCAGGTACACCGTATCATAGGCCGTGAAGTCGCTGAGGCCTCCAATTTCAACCGTATCAAAACGATCAAGGCGAGGCCCGTCACTGGTGGCACAGGCGGCCATAAGTGACAGGGCGATGGCTGGAATAAGACGGCGCATGGGATTTCCTCCGTTGGCTTATCGGTGACGCTTGACTGTTTAGTTCACCACGCGGTGTCCACGACCTCGCATGCAGTTGCGGACAACGCTGTTTGAGTTGTTGTTCTTTCTGACGGCCCCTTGAACAGCGCCGACCCCGGCACCTGCTGCTGCACCGTCGCCAAGATTGCCATCAACAGAGCCGACGATTCCGCCGATGGCTGCGCCGACCGCGGCGCCGCTCAAAATATCGCGGCTTTGGCTGCTGGCTTGGGCTGCCAAGGCGCGACAGTCTTGCAGATCTGCATAATACTGAGCATCCTGCGGGCCATCGACGACCGGTTGGTAGGTGGTGCATGCCCCGACCGCGGCTATTGCGACGATGCCCAAGATTTTCGTGTCCATCACTTCATCCCTCCTATTGGCCGGCGGACCCGCCAGCGCGATAGGATTTACGGTAAACACTCGGTCCTGGATTTCAATTCGCTCAAGTGCGCAGAAAAGTTTCCATGCCTTGGCGAGCAAGTGCATCGGCGGCCTCATTGCCCTCATGGCCTGCGTGACCCTTCACCCAGGCCCAGGTGACTGCCCGTTTTTCCGCAAGGGCATCAAGGGTTTGCCAAAGATCTTGGTTCTTGACGGGTTTTTTGGAGGCTGTTTTCCAACCGTTGCGCTTCCAGCCATGAATCCACGTTTCCACACCATTTTTAACATACTGGCTGTCGGTCGTGACGGTCATTGGCTCGTTTTGGGGGGCTTCCTCAAGCGCCCGAATGGCAGCCATCAACTCCATACGGTTGTTGGTGGTTTCAGCTTCGCCGCCGCAAAACTCCTGACGGGCATCGCCATTGATCAGCAAGACGCCCCAGCCGCCGGGCCCAGGATTCCCCGAACAAGCACCGTCCGTATACGCTTCTATCATTGCTGCTCCATCATCACCCGGTGATGATGCCTGACGAGGCGAAGCCAGGGAAGTGGATCTTTTCCCACATAAACAGCGCTTTGTGGAGGAAACAACTGGTCCACCGCACGGGTCAAGAAGATCCGTAGTGCGCTGCCACAAAGGAAGACGGGGAGCGATCTGTGGTCTTCTGAACTGAGAGACCGGACCGAGGCGTATCCGTCGCGAACGGCGTCAGCATTGGTCAAGTCAAGCGCGCGGTCCTCAAGTGTGTACGCATTCATGCTCATCGCCAGATCGTAGGCAAGAAAATCAGTACACGCGAAATAAAAGTCGATCAAACCTGATGGCGCGCTGTCATCGAGCAGCAAATTGTCGGGAAAAAGGTCCGCATGGATCGTGGCCTTCTGACCTGATGTTGGCCAAGAGGCGGTCAGATCATCGATCACGGCCTTGATCTCTGCCGTCACGCCATCGCCCAGCTCTTCAAAGCGCTCGCCAGCTTTGTTCGCCAGATTTTGCCAGGTCGTGATGCCCATGCTGTTGGCCCGCGTGGGTGCGAAATCATGGGTGGCCTGATGAAAATTCGCTAGGCAGATGCCCGCGCGCCTGGCGTCATCGGCATCGGGCGTCATGTTGGGCCGCCCTGGCATGAACTCGATAAGCGCCGCCGCCTTGCCCTTGATGCCAGAAAGATAAGATCCATCACGGGTTCGGATCGGACGGGCAGTGGGAACGCCAGCCAAAGCGGCGTGATCCATCAGCCCAAGGAAATAAGGCAGGTCACCGCGGTCGACCCGAGCCTCGTAAATCGTCAGAATGTACGGAGTGCCGCCCGCCAAGACCTTGTAATTGGTGTTCTCGATGCCCTCGGCGATGCCTGACACTCGCTCGGGCGCGGGAAGGCCATAACCGCGCAAAAAGTGCGCGACATCTTCTTCCGAAACTTCCGTGAACACCGCCATGGGTGCAGTTTAGACCAGTTCGCGGGGGAGCTTGAACTCGACATCCTCGCGCGTCGTTTCAACCTCTTCGATGCGCAAGGGGTAGCGCTGCCGGAAACCTTCAATCACGCCTTGCACGGCGCTTTCAGGTGCCGAAGCGCCAGCCGTCAGAGCGACAATGCGCGGCGCCAGTTTTTCGACCATATCCCAATCGATGGCATCGACATTTTCAATCAGGCGACCCACCGGGCACCCTGCGCGCGAGCCGACCTCGACCAGCCGCAACGAATTGGACGAAGTAGGAGAGCCAACAACGAGCAAAAGATCGGCATCTGGAGCAATCGCTTTAACTGCATCCTGCCTGTTTGTGGTGGCGTAACAAATATCGTCCTTGTGCGGCACCCAGATGTCAGGAAAACGCCGACGAAGAACAGCCACGATCTCCACTGTATCGTCCACGGACAGTGTTGTTTGAGTCACGTACGCAAGCTGTAGACCTGCGGGCGGCTCAAATGTTTCGGCGTCTTGTGTGGTCTCAATCAGGCTCATGGCGTCGTCGGGCAATTGACCCATCGTGCCCTCGACCTCGGGGTGGCCTGCGTGCCCAATCAAAAGCACATGGGCACCCTTCGACGCGTGGCGTTGGGTTTCGATATGCACTTTGGAGACCAAGGGGCAGGTGGCATCGAGATAGGTCAGCTTTCGCGATTCGGCCTCGGCGGGCACAGACTTTGGCACACCATGTGCCGAGAACAGGACCGGACGATCGTCAGGCACGTCCTCGAGCTCGTCGACAAACACAGCGCCGAGCTTTCTCAAGCGCGCCACCACCGTTTCATTATGCACGATCTCGTGGCGGACATAGACGGGAGCACCAAAGCGCTCGATCGCTTTTTCGACCATTTCAATGGCCCGATCGACGCCGGCGCAGAACCCGCGCGGGGCAGCCATTCGAATGGTGACGGTGTTTTCAGGGCTCATTGGTGTTGCCAGGGTTCGCGAGTAGGCGCTGGTGACCTATAGGAAACAGACTTAGGGGGCTACTGCCTTTCTTCCACGCGTTTTGGAGTTTCATCTATGCGTCTTGCCGCCGCTCTTTTTCTTAGTGCTGCATTTTTGACTGGCTGCTCAACCAGCAGCTTTTCTGATGAGCCCAATGCCGGCCCATGCCCGAAAGTGTTCGCGCTTGAAGAAGCGTCGCGGTTTGTCGAGTTCAATGGTGATGACCGATCACTCGAGACCGTGGCATTTTCTGGCGAAATCAATGATGTGCGGTCCTCTTGTCGGTATTATGCGGATCTACCGATCCGCAACGAAATCGAGATCGAGATGGAAATTGGTCGCGGCCCCGCTGCGGAGGAAGCGGTTTACGAACTCACCTATTTTGTCGCGGTCACCAGGACCAACCGCGACCTAATTGCCAAGGAAGAGTTCACCGTGCCCGTGCGCTTTCGGCGCAACCAACGCATTGTTTCTGTCCAAGAGGAGATCAAACGAGTCGTTATTCCCCGGCGCGATCCCGGCACGGCGGGCGGCAATTTTGAGATCGCCGTTGGTTTTGCGCTGTCTCGAAGCCAAACAATCTACAATCGCGCGGGCGTCAGCCTCAAA
>JBCCBY010000186.1:0-6110 GCA_039033795.1 Pseudomonadota bacterium
CAGCGTCGGACCGAAGCCAATCGAAAACGCGTCAATCTTGATCCCGAACACGCGCCCGGTCTGGAAATGCCCCAGCTCGTGGATGAACACGATCACGGGCAGCATCACCAAAAAAGCTGCAACGCTGACGACCACAGCCGATGCGCTGCCGAGCAATGTGTCCAGCATCTACCCTCAACCCCTGTCTGCGAGTGTTTCCACCCGGGCCCAGGCCGCCTCACGGGCCAGCTTGTCCGTCGCCAAGATATTGTCGAGCGCCGTGCTGTCGTGATTCGATCTCACCGTTTCGAGACAATGTTCCGTGACTGCCGCAATGTCCAGGAATGCCAGGTGACCCTTAAGAAAGGCAGCAACAGCGACCTCATTTGCTGCATTGAGCACACAGGTCGCAAGACCACCTTCATCTAGGCTCTCCCGCGCAAGCCGAAGACAAGGGAAACGCTCCTCGTCGGCGGGAAAGAAATCCATTTGCCTCACTTTAATGAGGTTAAGTTGCTCCGCCGGGGTGGCGATCCGATCGGGCCAAGCCAGCGCGGAGGCAACGGGGATCGTCATATCGGGGGTGCCGAGCTGAGCGAGCACCGAGCCGTCAACATAATCAACCAAACTATGGATCACCGATTGCGGGTGCACCACGATCTCGATCTTCTCCTTGGGGACCGGAAAGAGATAAGCGGCCTCGATACGCTCAAGGCCCTTGTTCATCATCGTTGCGCTATCGACAGAGATTTTCGCGCCCATCGACCAATTGGGATGTTTGACCGCCTCCTCCGGGGTCACCGAGGTGAGGGACGATGGGTCACGGTCGCGGAAGGGGCCACCCGAAGCGGTCAGGATCAACTTGCGCACCCGGTGGGGTCGTTCTGCATCAAACACCTGGAAAATCGCGTTGTGCTCGCTGTCGACGGGAAGAAGGCGCCCCCCTCCCCGCTCCATCGCGCCCAGCACAGCATCGCCCGCGCAAACAAGACATTCTTTGTTGGCAAAAGCGATGTTGGCACCCCGCTCTGCTGCCGCCAAGAGCGGTTCAATACCAGCCGCCCCCATAATCGCTGCCATCACCCAGTCGGCGTCCATTTGCGCGGCTTCAACAATGGCCTGCGGACCTGCGGCCGAGCGAATGCCCGTCCCGACCAGGGCCGCGGCCAGATCCTCCCCAGCATGGGGATTGGCAATGGCCGCGAACTGGGCGCCTGACTCAACGGCGGCCTTGGCGAGCTCGGTGACTTTGCTGTTTGCGGTGACGGCAACCACATCAATTTCAGCGTCCCGCGCTTTGTTGGCCGCCTCGATGAGATTGAGCGTGGTCTGTCCCACTGATCCGGTTGCACCAAGAATGGTCGCGCGCCGCTTGAGCATAAAGACGAGAGCTCCTGTCGATTGGTCAGAGGGCGCCTTGCATCAAAATCACAGCGACCGCTAGCGCTAAGACGGCGAACAAAAAGCCGTCCAATCGATCAAGAACCCCGCCATGCCCAGGAAACGCACCGCCTGTGTCTTTAATGCCATAACGGCGCTTGAAGTAGCTTTCCGTGATATCGCCAACCACCGCCGCCGCGCCCAAAAGACAACCCAGCTGTAACCCCAGCAGCACCCATTCGGGCTTGAGAAACTGAGCAAGAACAAGTCCTGCAAGCCCTCCCCCGATCACCGCACCACCGGCTCCCGCCCAGGTCTTATTGGGAGAGATGGCAGATGCGAGTTTCGGACCGCCGACGGTCTTGCCAACGATGTAAGCAGAGCTGTCCGCAGCCCACGTACAAATGAACAGAAGCAGCGTGAAAAAGGACCCCTCGGGAGCATCTCGGCGAAGCCAAAGCGCAGCAACCGCTGGAACGATAAGGTAAGCTGCGCCAACACCAGGCCATGATTGCGGGTTGGGCTTGGGCCACTCAAGCAGCGTGGCGATCAGACCACCAACCATCGCAGCGCTCAATGCCAAAAACGGCGCGCCATCCGCGGCGAAGTAGATAGCAACAGCTGCGGTCGCGGACAGAACATAAAAACCGCGTGAGAACTCCGCACCGTCGACCATCCGTGTCCATTCAAAGAGAAGAAAGACGGTCATCGCAGCAATCACGCCTGCATAGAGCCTGCCGCCGAAAATCACGGACACCAGCGCAAATGGTATAAGTACTGTGGCGGTTAAGACCCGCTGACGGAGTGCAGGTTTGGCGCTTTCGCCCAAGTCAGTTGGGCCTGTGGTCACGGCGCCAAAGCGCGCTCACCCTTACGCCCGCCATAGCGTCGTTCCCGGCCTTGGAACTCTTCGATCGCATCGCGCAAATCCTTTGCACCAAAATCCGGCCACAGAACATCGAGGAAGACAAACTCTGCATAGGCCGCCTGCCAGAGAAGGAAGTTCGAAATCCGCACCTCACCTGACGTCCGAATAATCAGATCAGGATCAGGAACACCGGACGTATCAAGATTAGAGGACAACGCCTCTTCGTCGACGTCCTCAGGCCTCAGCACACCGGCCGCTGCTCTTTCGGCGATTTTTGCTGCGGCACGAACAATTTCATCACGACCACCATAGTTAAAGGCGATCTGCAACGTGAACTGATCGTTGTCTTTTGTTTTGGCCTCGGCTTCATCGACCAGCTTTCGAATATCCGGGGGAAGGCTTTCGTGGTCCCCTAAAATCCGAACGCGCACACCTTCTTCGGCAAGTTTTGCCAGGTCATCGCGGAAGAAATGGCGCAACAAACCCAGCAAGTGACGAACTTCCCAATCGGGACGCGACCAATTCTCTGTTGAGAAACTGTAGAGCGTGACGGTGCGAATGCCCTCGTCCCGTGCGGCCTCCACCGCCCGGCGAGCCGCCTCAACACCGGCACGGTGGCCATCGAGGCGCGATACGCCCCGTGCCTCGGCCCAACGGCCATTGCCGTCCATGATGATCGCCACATGGTCGACGCGCCTCACCGTCCCACCTTCGGCGGGGGGCCTGTTGTTGCTATCGAGTTGAGGCGCCAGCATCATGAGCTCTCCTTAGCACTGTTCAGTGCTTAGACCTGCATGATTTCCTCTTCCTTTGCGGACTGCATTTCTTCGACCTTTTTCACCTTCGCATCGGTCAGCTTTTGCACCCGTTCTGAGGATTTTTTTTGGTCATCTTCAGGCATACCCTCGGCGTGCTTGATCTCTTCCATGCCATCGCGCCGAACATTGCGGATCGCCACTTTGGTCTGCTCGGCGTATTTGCCGCACATTTTGGCGAGGTCCTTGCGCCTCTCTTCGGTCATTGGCGGCAAGGGAACCCGCACCATTTGCCCATCGGTGACCGGATTAAGACCAAGACCGGAATCGCGGATGCCTTTTTCCACGGCACCAACGAGACCCTTGTCCCACACATTCACCGCTAAGGTCCGCGCGTCACTGACCGACACCGTACCGATCTGGTTCAAGGGCATATCCGAACCGTAGGCACTTACCACCACCGGCTCGAGGAGCTGCACCGAGGCCCGGCCGGAGCGCAAACCACCAAATTCGTTCTTTAGGCTTTCAAGGGCACCGTCCATGCGGCTCTCGAGTAGGTCAAAGTCAGGTCCGTCGCTCATCGCTGTCCTCAAATCTTGTACGAGGCCGGGATTATAGACCCTCGGGGCAAAGAAGAAAGGTCAAGCCGCTTTGGGAAACGCGCATCGCTCACGGTGGCCGCATCCGCGACAGACCGCCGCTTGGCCCGCAAAACCAGGTTTCGTCTTTCCTGCTTTGAGCGCGGAGAGCCGCCGATGCGCAGCGATCACCGCTTTTTCTGGTTGGAGCTGCACCTTCGAAAAGCTGAGCGCGCGCCCTGTGAACCGAACATAGGCATAAGGAGCCACGGGCGGACCGCCGTCACCGCGGAGGAGATAGGCGTAAGCAGCGAGCTGCATGCGGTCGCCCGCAAAGACCCGGCCCTCGCGCGACTTGGTCTCCACGATCGTGCGGCGACCGTCTTTCAGCCACACCTCGTCGGGTCGCCCGCGGATATGCACCGGTTTTTGTCGCACGAGGGTCTTCTCACTCGCCCAAAGCTCCGCTCCCTGAAGCTCGGGCGGCAGGAGCGCGTCCGATGAGGCACTACCGCCGCGCAGCGCAAAAATGATCAACAAAGACGCGACAAGCGCCGCGATGATCGCCACAATCAGCATGCGTTTGGTCCCTCCTGTCGACGGTGCTGTGACCTCTCGATGGAGGCGGGTATGCACCGCCCGCCCCTCCGCCGAGCGCTTTTGCCAAGCGCTCGATCGTTGAGCACCAAAACGACGGTCGAACAGAACTTGGCTCTCGCAACGCTCCAATTGCGCGAGCTCTGTTGGTGAGAAGGGTTGGCGATCTCCATGCACAAGAACAGTTCCTCAGCTGCCCAACAGACTAGCAAACGTCGCGGTTTTGATCGAGTGTCTTCAGGCATTCGTTTAAGATGCTAGACTGACGTTCGATAACGCGCTTTGCGCTTGCCGGGAGTTTCGCTATGTGCGCACGTGTACGGATAATGTTTGGTGGGGCGTTCCGCGATATTGTCATCAAGGCTGGAGGACTACCGAAGGCAGCCTTTGAAATCCAGAACATCGACGGCGAACGCGTGATCGACGTGCGGCACCGTTTTGATCGGGATCTGCATCCAGCTCCCGGTGCACCGGAGATGCCTCATCTTATTGCCCTGGCTCGATTGATCCGCAACGAACTCGTTGCAAGAGAAAAGGGTCGGCTGGTGGTGCAGTGTGAAGCTGGTCAATCTCGCTCCGCCAGAACGGTGGGCGCGTTTCTGATGCTCTTCAACAATTGGAGCAAAACCCAGGCGATGGAGGAACTCACCAAGGCCTACGCGAACCGGGAACCGGGATGCCAACAAATGATGACACGCGATCTTGTGCTGGAGTGGCTGAATGCGTTGGAAATCTGGATCGACGCAAAAGGGTTGGCTGGCGCCCAAGCAACACCAGACCCCAAAGCATAAATATCCGCCTACTTATTATTCGACAACGAAAAAATCTGACTACCCAGCTTCCACCACAGTGAAGTTGCCCTGCCCCGTCAGTGCACCAACGATACCGTCTTGCAGGCTAAAGACGACGATGGGGATGCCGTTTTCGCGGGTGAGGCTCACCGCTGCCTGATCCATCACCTGAAGGTCTTTGGTTAAAATATCGCGATAGGTGATCCGGTCAAAGCGTTCCGCGCTTGGATCTTTTTTCGGGTCGGCAGAGTAGATGCCGTCGACCTGTGTCCCCTTAAAGAGCGCTTCGCAGCCCATCTCCGCAGCACGGAGTGCAGCGCCAGTGTCGGTGGTGAAGAAGGGGTTGCCCGTCCCGCCAGAAAATATCACCACACGTCCCTTCTCCAGATGCCGGATCGCTCGTCGGCGAATGTAAGGCTCGCAGACCGATTGCATCTCAATCGCTGACATCACGCGGGTCTGGGCGCCGATGGCTTCGAGGGAGTTTTGCACCGCGAGGGCATTCATCACGGTTGCGAGCATGCCCATATAATCCGCGCTTGCTCTCTCCATACCCCGCGCCGCCATGCTCAGACCACGGAAGATATTACCCCCGCCGACGACCATGCACACCTCAACGCCGAGTTCCGTGGCCGCTTTCACCTCGCGGGCGATGCGCTCGACGGTTTCGAGGTCGATGCCGAACTCGCCATCGCCCATCAACGCCTCCCCCGACACTTTGAGAAGGACGCGGCGGTAAAGCGGCTCTGCCATGTGATGTTCTCCCGATTGGCGGGCAGCTATCAGATTCAAGAGGGCGTGGCTATGTCACACTGCCCACAAGGAACTTTTACGCATCAGACAGCAAGCAAAGATGGATAGCAGGATGAGCAGTTCTGCAGAGGCCATGAATAGTTGCACAGCATTGCTATGTTGTAGCTTGAGATCACGCCTCATTCAATCCAGCAGAGCACAAAGAGGAGACAAAGAACGAATAAACTGGTCATGCTGAGATCCCGGCTGACTGATGGAGCTCGTCTCATGATCTTTCCGGCTCCTCGAAGCTCTTCAGTACCTGTAATCGATTTCTATTTATCGTTGGTGATATTAGGAGAGTGATGGCTGACCTCTTGGAAGAGTCCCTTGACGGCGTGATGGATGTCTTGCTCGGTTTCGCCGAACC
>JBCCBY010000187.1:0-6106 GCA_039033795.1 Pseudomonadota bacterium
CAACGCCGATGTTGTCCGTTCCGCCGCCGGCCCCAGGCTCGACCGTTCGGCGGCGGAACGGACAACATCGGCGTTGGGTATTGCGCTATCGCCGGATCCGATGCCCGAGCAAGGTTTGTTCACGCGGTCCGACCACTACAGTTTTGTCAGACAGGGCGTACCCGCACTTTACCTCGTGATTGGGCCGGGCGGTCCCGGAGCGAAAGAAGCAGAAGCTTTCCTCGCCTCCCATTACCACAAGCCTTCGGACGAAGCGGATCTGGTGATGTTTGATCAACTCGAACGCTTTGCCACGGTGAATGCAGAAATCATCAAGGATGTGGCGAACATGCCCGCCGCTCCTTTATGGGTGGCGGGCGATTTTTTCGGCACGGTTTTTGACGGACCCATGGCGGTGGAGTGACCGGATCGCTTGAGGCCCTTTGGGACCTTGGCTTTGATACGTGGGGACGATCAGCGGTGTGGTCTTTGGGTGAGGATCACCATCCCGTCCCCGCTGACGCCCCCATCAACACGAGCTGTGATCCACAACCTCAAGTAAGCACGCAGTCAGCGCTTCTCTTTCTTGCGGCGAACGCCTAGGGGCGTCTCTTGCGCAATGGAGATGATGACATGGCCCATGTGTCGGTGATCGGTGCCCAGTGGGGCGACGAGGGCAAAGGCAAGATTGTGGATTGGCTTTCGGCGCGGGCGGATGTCGTCGCTCGTTTCCAGGGCGGCCACAATGCCGGACACACGCTGGTTATTGACGGCAAGGTCTACAAACTTTCTCTGCTGCCCTCGGGTATCGTTCGAGAGGGAAAGCTCTCGGTCATCGGCAGCGGTGTTGTGATCGATCCGCTCGCCTTCAAAACAGAGGTTGAGCTGCTTGAAAGCCAGGGCGTCAAAATCAGCCCCGTGAACCTGGCTGTCGCTGAGAACGCCTGTCTCATTCTGCCGCTCCATGGTGAACTCGATCGTTTGCGAGAGGAAGCGGCGGGCAAGGGAAAAATCGGCACCACGGGCCGCGGTATCGGACCTGCCTATGAGGACAAGGTCGGGCGCCGCGCGATCCGGGTTTCTGATCTTCACGACCTTGGCGCCTTGGGCCCTCGTATTGAGCGGCTCTTGACGCACCACAACGCCCTTCGGGTGGGTTTTGGGGCCGAGCCGCTCGATCAATCCTCCGTGCTCGATACATTGAGGATTGCCGCGGGCAGCCTTTTGCCCTTTGCCACGCCTGTCTGGCAGTTGCTTGATGAAGCCCGCAAAGCGGGAAAACGGATCTTGTTCGAGGGCGCGCAAGGCATGCTCCTCGATGTTGATCATGGCACCTATCCTTACGTGACCTCATCAAACACGGTCGCCGGCCAGGCCGCCACTGGGACAGGCTTGGGTATCGCGGGTGAAGCCTACGGCCTTGGCATCGTGAAAGCCTACACCACGCGGGTGGGATCGGGCCCGTTCCCCACCGAGCTTGATGACGAGATCGGCCGCCACCTGGGCGAGAAGGGGCATGAGTTTGGTACGGTCACCGGTCGCGAGCGCCGTTGCGGCTGGTTTGATGCAGCACTGGTGCGACAAAGCCTGATGGTGGCCGGTATTGACGGCATCGCCCTCACCAAGCTCGATGTCCTGGATGGAATGGAAACCCTCGACGTTTGCGTGGGTTACGAGATTGATGGCGAAACCTATGACCACCTCCCGGCCTCCACAGTGGCGCAGGAGAAGGCCATCCCGATTTATGAGACCCTGTCAGGCTGGGAAGGGTCGACTGCGGGCGCTCGTTCCTGGGCGGACCTTCCTGCGGAGGCGGTCAAATATGTTCGCCGCATCGAGGAATTGGTGGAACGCCCCGTCGTTCTTCTGTCGACCTCTCCAGAGCGGGAAGACGTGATCCTGATGAAGGACCCATTCGCCGCTTAGTAAAAGGTCTAACGAGCCACTTCAGCGCCCCTTAACTCATTCCTCTGCATAGTGACGGCAGAGTATTGGGGCAATCTTGCGTGTTTGGGTCCTCCGCCATGCGTTTGACGGACGAGGAACGCTTCCTTGGTTTCAAGGCAGCAGGAATCGCTCGGTGCGAGCAAATCACCCTGCGCGCCGTCGTGGCCGCCTGTGGTGTCGGCTTTGCTTTTCTCGAGACCGATGGCTGGGTCCCCTATATTGCAAGCGTTTTGATGGTTGCCAGCCAGGTGCTGGACCGGGTCATTTGGAAAAAGTGTGTCCTCAACCCCCCCACCCGCACATCCATCTCCATGCGCGAACGCTTTCTTGTCAGGTTTTCCGTTTCGCAAGCGTCATGGGTTTTTGGTTCGGTGGCGGTCGTTGCCTGGTCAACGGGGGAGTCAGGCTATCAGATTGCCGCCACCCTTTGGCTGGGCGGGACGATGCTTCACGCCGTGATGCACACGCACCATGAGAAGGGCGTCTTTCTTTCGAACTTTATTCCCTCGACGGTTTTTATGTTCACACTGCCCTTCGCCCAATTCTTTGGTGCGGCGTCGATCGACTGGGCCTTGGCAACCGTCTTGGCGTGGGCAGTCTTTACCTACACAGGGCATTTGGCCGTGGCCTTTAAGGCCTACAACCGAAACAGTCTTGCCCTGCGCCGAGCGCAGCTTTCTGCGGAGGAGCGGCGACGCGCAGCCGAGAGCGCAAGTCTTGCAAAGTCTCAATTCTTGGCGACCCTGAGCCATGAAATCCGCACCCCGATGAATGGCATCATTGGGATGGCCCAGGCATTGGAGACTGAACAGCTCTCGCCCGAGGCGAAGGGCCAAATCGCTGTCATGCGGCAGGCTAGTGACCTGTTGATGGTGCTGCTCAATGACGTGCTCGATGCGTCAAAAATCGAGGCAGAAAAAATTGTGCTCGAACACAAACCTTTCAGCCTCAAGAGCATTGTCGATCGGGTGACCCATCTTCACGCAGTGGAGGCCGAACGCAAAGGCCTTGGCTTTGAGATGACGTTCGATGACGCAGTGCCCGACATGCGGTTGGGCGATGAGCACCGTCTTGTGCAAGCACTCCACAACCTTGCTGGCAATGCGATCAAGTTCACCAATGAAGGGTCCGTCCGCGTGGCCGTTAGTGCGCCAGAGGCGGGCGGTGACGCCTTTGTTATCACGGTCGACGACACCGGGATTGGGATGACGGAAGAGCAAACCAGCCGGGTCTTCCAACCCTTCACCCAGGCCGACAGCTCCACCACCCGCTGTTATGGTGGCAGCGGTTTGGGGCTCACCATCACCAAAGGCCTGATCGAAGCGATGGGCGGATCGCTCAGCGTGACCTCCACGCTGTCGCGCGGCTCAACGTTCCGTATCTGGTTGGAGCTCAGCCAAAGCAAGGTTGCCTTGAACCAAGAGGACACATCAACGGCGGGCGAAGATGTGAAGCACCTTGCGGGCTGCAAAGTGCTCGCGATCGATGATAACCCGGTCAATCTTGCTGTGCTCCGCACGATGCTCGACCGCATGGGGGCTCATTCGGTGATTGCTCAATCGGGGCCAGAGGGGCTCGAGCTTTTCGCTGCTGACCAGTTTGATCTCGTGCTGCTCGATATCTCAATGCCGGAGATGGACGGCATCGAGGTGCTGCGTCGCCTGAAGGCCGATTATGGTGACACCGGCTTGGTGCCGGTCATCGCCGTCTCCGCGCATGCGATGCCCGACGAAATCGATGGGTATCTGGCAGAAGGCTTTGCCGCCTATGTCACCAAGCCGGTGCGGCTGGATGTCTTGCGTGAAACCGCAGGATCTGCGCTCGCGGCCAATCAAGAGCCGTTTTCCGCAGCTGGTTGATTGGACAAATCCGGCCGCTGCCGCTAATTCTATTCATTCGCCGAGGGGCACCCCACCCATGGGGTTGAGACGCACCCTTAGAACCTGATCCGGTTAAGACCGGCGGAGGAACGGCCATGATGACCCTTCCGCTTAAAAGCGGTGCACAGACTGTTTCGATCGCGTCGCGCTTTTGTGGGCCGAAGCAATCGGGCAATGGCGGGTATGTGGCCGGTCTTCTTGCGAAGGCGATCGATGGTCCGGCGGAGGTTCGCCTTCGCGCCAAGCCGCCGCTTGAGCGTCCCCTGACAATTGATCACGATGGCGCGGGTGCTGTGCTGCTTGATGGCGAGACGGTGGTGGCATCAGCGCGCGCCACGACGCTATCGGTGGAGGTGCCGGAGGCGCCGTCGATCGACGCGTTGGAGGCAGCGTCTGTTGCTGATCAGATCATGCCATCTGTCCTGCCCTATTGCTTTGTTTGCGGACCAAAGAGGGCGCCGGGCGACGGACTTCGGATTTTCGCCGCGCCCATGAGCGGCTCGCCGGTGAATGCTGATCGTTGGACGCCTGATCGGAGTCTGGCGGATAGGGATGGTTTGGTATCGGCTGAGTTTCTTTGGGCTGCGCTTGATTGCCCATCTGGGTTGTCCTTGCGCCTCACCCAGCAAGTCATTCTCTTAGGAAGCTTGTCCGCCGAGATTTACCGCCGCCCCAGCGTTGGTGAGACGCTGATCGCGATGGGATGGCCCGGACAGGCCGATGGACGCAAGCATCATGCATCAAGCGCCCTTGTGACGCCTGACGGTGATGTTATCGCTGTTGCCAGCAGCATTTGGATTAATTTGAACGACGAGGCACAGATCCGTGCCCTGAAGGAGCAAAACCAATGAACAAGCCCACCAAACAGTCGGATTTTGAGACCCCGAAAGTGACCACGGGTCCCCTACCAAGTTCGTTCAAGCGGTATGTTCAATCGGATCGGTTCGAGGATGTGAAGGCGCCTGTCAGAGACATCATTCTGCACCCATCTTCCGGTGAGGCGCCTTTGCCGGTCTATGATCCATCGGGGCCCTATACGGAGGAAAACTTCGTTCCGGATGTCGAAAAAGGCCTGCGTCCTGCACGTGCGTCCTGGATCGCGCGACGCGAGCACGAAGCCTATCAGGGCCGCGATGTGAAGCCCGAGGACAATGGTGGCGCGACCGGCGATTATCTCGCGCGCGCCTTCCCGAATGTGCCGCAGCCAAAGCGCTATGTCGGTAAGATCCGTACCCAGCTTGAGGCTGCGCGGGCGGGCATCATCACCGAGGAGATGGAGTATATTGCGATCCGCGAAAACCTGGGCCGGAAAGTCGCAGCCGAAGGCGCGAGCCTTCGCGCGTCCGACGGCGAGAGCTTTGGCGCCAGTGTTCCCGACTTTGTCACCCCCGAATTTGTCCGCGACGAGGTCTCCAAGGGCCGGGCGGTGATCCCGGTGAACATCAACCACCCAGAAGCCGAGCCGATGATCATAGGCCGGAATTTCCTGGTCAAGATCAATGCCAATATCGGCAATTCTGCGGTCACCTCTTCGGTGGAGGAAGAGGTCGACAAAATGGTCTGGGCCACCCGCTGGGGTGCGGACACGGTGATGGATCTCTCGACGGGCAAAAATATTCACAACACCCGTGAGTGGATCTTGCGTAACTCGCCGGTGCCGATCGGCACCGTGCCGATTTACCAGGCCCTCGAAAAAGTGAACGGCGTCGCGGAGGACCTCACATGGGAGGTTTATCGCGACACGTTGATTGAGCAGTGTGAGCAGGGCGTCGACTATTTCACTGTACACGCTGGTGTGCGCCTGCCGTATATCCATCTGACGGCGGATCGTGTGACGGGCATCGTCTCTCGCGGCGGCTCGATCATGGCAAAATGGTGCTTGGCGCATCATCAAGAGAGCTTTCTCTACACGAACTTTGCCGAGATCTGCAAAATCATGCGCGACTATGATGTCACGTTCTCTTTAGGTGATGGATTGCGCCCAGGATCGATTGCTGACGCCAATGACCGGGCGCAGTTTGCTGAACTGGAGACACTGGGTGAGTTGACGCAGATCGCTTGGGACCATGGTGTCCAAGTGATGATCGAGGGCCCTGGCCATGTGCCAATGCATAAGATTAAAGAAAACATGGACAAACAGCTGCGCGAATGTGGCGAGGCACCGTTTTATACCCTCGGTCCGCTGACCACCGACATTGCGCCGGGTTATGATCATATCACCTCGGGTATTGGTGCGGCTGCGCAATTGCTGAGCATGAACCTCAAGCCAGAGGATCTGGAACTGACCGATCTGATCGTCG
>JBCCBY010000188.1:0-6095 GCA_039033795.1 Pseudomonadota bacterium
AGATACAATCAGCTCGAAAACAGGATTGCTCTCAAAGAGATCGGAACAGACACCGTCACCAATGCGCCGCTCAAACCGCAAGAGGGTGACCAGTGGGAAATCGGCTTAAAGTATCAACCTCCGGGTACACAGACGTTTATCACTGTTGCCTATTTCGATATAGAACAATCGAACCTGCCGAACCCTCAATCGATTATAGGGTTTGCCGGTATTTCGAGCCAGCAAGAGGGTGAAGCAACCTCCAAAGGCTTTGAAGTTGAGGCTTATAGCAAACTGGGCGATTTTTCGATTGAAGCCAACCTCAGTATTCTGGATACAGAGAATGCGGATGGAAACACGTTCGAGTTTGTCCCCGAAAACCAAGCCTCGGGATGGGTACAGTATGCTCCGTCTACCGGACCTCTGTCAGGTTTCACAGGAGGTGTCGGTCTTCGCTGGACGGGCGAGCGCGAAAGCAACGGAACCATCGCTTTTGATCCAACACTGGATCCAGCGATCGGCGCTTTTGTCTTCAGCACCTTTGGTGTCACCTCTTTGCAACCAGCAGGCGTGATCCCGGGTCAGAACATGAATGTCACGGTCGACTCGACGCTCCTGACGGATGCGTTGCTTCGTTATGAAACGGAGCGTTGGACCATATCATTGAACGCTCGCAACCTCTTCGATGAGCAGTTCCAGGCCAATTGCTTGGCGCGGGGCGACTGTTTCCCAGGTGCTGGTCGATCTGTTCTCGGAAGAGTCTCCCTTCGGTTTTAAGACCTATTGAAAAGGCAAGCGGTCCAAGCCATGGCTTCGGGCCGCACCCCCTTCGGTGATAGGGGGGTGCTTGTCTCTTTCCTTACCCTCGACTTGTAAGTGTGATGGGAGCGAGGCTCCTGGAAGGTTATTGGCTGGCGCCGCGCGTTCTCGTGACTGGTGTGAGATAGGTCTTTAAGCAGATTAAAAATCAATCCCCCGCTGGGCCTTTATTCCGTTCTTAAAAGGATGCTTCACCTCGCGCATCTCACTGACGAGGTCGGCGTAATTGCAAAGTTCGTCTTTTGCGTCCCGCCCGGTTAAAACGACGCTGGTCCGATTGGAGCGTGCTTTGAGGCCATTCAGCACGACCTCCGTCGACAGATAATCATACCGCATGGCGATGTTGATTTCATCGAGAACGATCAGATCATAGTCGCCGCTTTCCATCATCCGGCTCGCTTCAGCAAAGGCGACTTCTGCCGCTTCACGGTCCTTTTCTTTATCTTGTGTGTCCCAGGTGAAGCCCTGACCCATCGTGTACCAATCAACCTGCTGTTCCAGCTTTTGAAAGAATTGGCGCTCACCGGTGATCCACGTGCCTTTGATGAACTGGACCACACCCACTCTCTGACCCCAGCCAAGGGCCCGGACGATAACGCCAAAAGCTGAGCTCGATTTGCCCTTGCCGTCTCCTGTGTGAACGAGGATGAGGCCCCGCCCCGGATCCTTCGCTTCGGACACCTTTCGGCGTTGTTCGGCCTGCAGTTTTTGCATTTTTTCTTTATGGCTGTCAGCGTCGCTCATCGCTGATCTCCCTGAACATCTGGCAGCTCAACAAAACCGCCAAAGTCAACATTGGTGGAAAAATCATCGGCGCCGTCACCGGTGCTCAGTGCAGCCCTTATCACCCCCGAATGGGTGACCACCAAAGTGTGTTCGCCCACCGTGTTGACCTCGCGAAGCGCTTGTTGGGTCCGGAGCCGGAGCGTTGCGACGCTCTCTCCATCATGGGGACACGCATGAAGAAAGTCAGCCGCCCAACGGTCGAGCTCGCCGCGGGGGATCTCGCTCCATAACACTCCCTCCCATCGACCAAAATCCATTTCGGCCAGCCGAGGTTCGATGGTGAGGGGGAGGTTTTTTGAGCGATTTAAAAACGCAGCGAGCTTTCGACATCGCTGTAAAGGGCTCGTCACGATACGAACAAAAGATGGCAGAGCCAAGGACACTGCCGACGCTTCTTGTTCAAAGCTCGATGCCACGTCAAGATCCGTTCGTCCGTAACAGGTACCCTCAGCAACGAGAGGAGTTGTATGCCTGACAAGGATTAAAGCCATGCGGTCACCGCCACGTAAAAACAAATTTCGCTCGCTTGTTGAACCGCCCCAAGGGTGTCACCCGTGTAACCGCCGAGCTTTCGTTCAAAGAACGCGCGCATACCCACGTGACCCACCACAACACCAAGCAAGCCAAGAAGAACAGCGTCTTTGGGACCGAAAACAGCCCATGTGATGACGATGGCTGCCCCTGTCGCAAGAGCGACCGCCAGGCTGATAGCGCTTGATCCCTTGGCGACTGGCTTGGCCGTCCCGGTGTCCCGGACATAGTCGCTTGTCGGAATAACAAGAATGCTCGACAGGCGCGACAGGCCGTGGGCAGCGACCAATGACGCTGCGGCAAGGGGTGTGGTCATGGTCGACAGTGCAGCAACTTTCAGCCCAACGACGACCATGAGCGCAAGTGTACCAAACGTACCAAGTCGCGAGTCTTTCATAATCGACAGCGCGTGCTCACGATTAGCGCCACCGCCAATCCCATCAAAGGTATCCGCTAGGCCATCCTCATGAAAACCACCGGTGATCAACAAACCGCTCGCTACCGCAATCATAACCGCGATCGTGGCGGGTAGGACATGCGATGCAGCGACCAATACCAATGCAGAGATCATACCAATCAGTATACCTACGAATGGATAGTACCGTACCGACGTCGCCATCCGTTGAGGGCTATAAAGACCTTCCGATGGCGTTGGAACGCGCGTCAAAAACTGGAGCGCGAGCAGGAAACGGGCGGCTTCATCTTTCATGCCGGACCACTGATATTGGCGCTCTCAAAGCTTGCCATCTCACGCAGCATGGCCGCTGCTGCCCGCACGAGGGGGACGACCAGGAGCGCCCCTGTTCCTTCACCAAGCCGCATATCGAGGTCTAAAAGTGGCTTTGTTTTGAGCGCATTAAGCACGTGCACATGGCCAGCTTCAGCAGAGAGGTGCGCAAACACAAAAGACCGCTCGCATCCCGGTGCAAGATCACGGGCATAAAGAGCCGCCACGCTGGCAATAAAGCCGTCGATGATCACGATACGTTTGTGGCGCGCAGCAGCGATCATGGCTCCGGCCATCATAGCAATTTCAAAACCACCATATTCCGTCATCGCCGTTTGGGGATCCAGGGTGGTCGGCGTTCGTGACGCTGCATTGTCCAACACAGATGCCTTCTTGTTCAAGGCCTCATCGTGAAGACCCGTCCCGCGTCCAACGAGATGTCGAACGGGTATCCCCAACCGCTTCGCGGCCAACAGACTGGCGGACGATGTGTTCCCGATGCCCATTTCACCAAAGCACGCAATGTCGGCGGTGATCGATGCACCTAATCCTTCGCCTGCTGACAATGCTTGACGACATTGGTCTTGGGACATTGCCGGGCCGACCGCTGCGTTTGCGGTGCCCGGGGCGATGCGTCGATCGATTAAATCAGGGGCGCCGAACGGTTTACCTGCGACCCCTGCATCAACAACCAAGACGTCGGCATCGACAGAGCGGGCAAAAACGTTGGCAGCTGCGCCGCCAGCCAGAAAATTGAGAACCATCTGACGGGTCACGTCTTGCGGATACGCGGACACACCCGCCGCGGCGATACCGTGGTCCGCCGCGAAGATCGTTAAGCAAGCCGTTTGTGCTTCTGGTGAGAGTGCGTGTTGAATTTGGGCAAGCTGCGCGGCCAGCGCTTCAAGCCGACCGAGAGAACCAATTGGCTTGGTTTTGCCGTCAATGACACGCTTTAGAGTCTCATCAAAAACATCTGTGTTAGTCGCTATAGTCATCGTGTTCGTGTTTCCCGAACGTCCGATCATTGACGATGCGGTGAGAGCGTCAGCGTAGAAACGGTGTTGGCTTCGATCGCCTCATCGCTGAACCACCAATAGGCTTCTGCATCACTGCTCGCCCATAGGCTGGTTTGGTCAGCAAGGTGAGGGTGAAAGGTCCGGCCCACGGCACCTCCTGGAAGAACAGCACGCACTTTGTCAGGATCGTTGAGGTCTGCGGTCATACGGAGTGATGCGAACCATTTTGAGCCAAAGGGTTCGTGATAGGGATAAAGAGCCCGCAGAAGAGTTTCACCCGACCCTGACATTGGCACCGCTCGATTACCTGTCATGTTGCCAACAAACCCTTGAAGCTGGAGTGGCCCACTAAAACGAATTTGGTGAACCTTGCCCCACGTCCAGTTGGAGCGATTGGGGCCATAATCATCCGTGAGCCGTTGAAGCGCGGCTTGACCAGCACGATGGATTAACATCGGTAGATCTTCGACAACATCCGTTCGCTTATCATCAAACCACTCCGACGTTCCGCCTTGAACCAAGGCGTCAAAGCGCTGTTGCCAAACGTACCAATTGGACAGGTACGCGGCGGTGGCGTTTTGCCCCAATTCGTCTTCAAAGGTCGCTTGAGCCAATTGCCGAATAATTTCATGGAACACGGTTGGGGCGAGAAGATCTGCGTTATCCTGATAATTCCATTCGTGCAGGACCCGCCCAAGCTCTTGAAGCTCCTCGCGCTCCGCTCGGTTCAATGCGTCGGCAAGGATCGGCGCCAAGTCGCGGGCAAAAAGGTTCTTTGTATCGTATTGGCCAGCCCAAGCATCCTCTGCCGAGATCTGAGGGGCGCTCATGATTTCCTTTATACGTCGATAGCGATAGGCGGGCGAGGCATAGGTGGTGTAGGTGTAGGGATAATCAGCAGGCGCTGTCATATGATTGGCGCTGCCTGTCCAACCACTTGCAGGGTCGACCTCGCCGGGCATTTGCCGACCAGAGATCCAGCCGCCCCAATTGTCCGTGTCATCCAGAACTGGGAAAGGCGTCATTCCATCCCCTTGCAAACGGATTGGGGCCACACCACTTGCGCGGCGCGCAATTCTTCCCGTGGTATCCCCAACCACAAAATTAAGAGAAACAATCCGCGCCGACTCAATAGCTGCGAGGGCTTGATCGATATCTTCTGCATACATTAATAAATCGAGACCAAGCTCAGATCCCATGGCCTCTACTGATGCCCAGCGTACGGACAGAACGGAGCCAAAACCTCGTTCAGGTTCGGTGTCAGTGATCACGGGTCCACGCCTCGTCAAGCGTATGATGAGCTCTTCCTCCCGAACTCCCCCTGCTGCGTGATCATCCTTGACTTTGATCACTTCGGTTAGCGTACGGAAGGGAATCGAGGTTGTGCCTTCGAGGTAATGGTCAGGGTTAGACGGATCGATCGTCTCGACATAAAGATCAACAGCATCTGCGTAGGCGTTAGTGACCCCGAAAGCGACGTGTTCGTTGCGCCCGATCACAACACCAGGGAGCCCTCCGCTCACGCCGACAATTCGGACGTCGGGCGTGATGATCCCCACGGGGTGCCAGGGGCCGGGCAGCATTCGGCTGTCAAGATGCGGATCATTGGTAACAATCGCGGCAGGAGACGCCGCCTTTGCGCCGCTCACAGCCCAATTGTTGCTTCCGCCGACCCCGCTTTGTCGCCAACCACCATGGGTCCATTCAGCGGGCGGGGCAGCTTTACCGGCCCATCGGTGGCGTGTTTGGGATGATGCCCTGCGACTCGTTGAGGACGCGGTATCATCGGGGTTCACCGCCAGTGGTGCGATCTCTTCAAAGGCGTCCGGGCCAATGGCCTGAAGAACATGATGGGCGATCAACTCGCCGTCGAAATTGGCTGAGCTCGCCCATCCGAGATAGTACGTGATCGCCAGAAGATCGTCTTCGGTCCAAGTTTCAGGGGCAAACCCCGCGAGCTTGAATTCGGTGGGATGGGTCTTTTGGCGTGTGGTGATGTAGGCGTTGAGCCCCTCGAGATATGTTGTCAGTTGCCGCCGCGCCGTCGGTGACAGAATCTCCACCTGGCGCACCGCATGCCGATGGAACCCAATCACGCGGGCTTCCCGGTCAAGGTTGAGGATCACGTCATCGGCGCCGGCACCAAACACCCCTCTTCGCCGCTGTTTGCCCTGATCTGGGGCGTGCGCCCGGCCGAGTTAGGCGAGCTTTGGGCGCGGTTCCTGGCGGGTGTC
>JBCCBY010000189.1:0-6091 GCA_039033795.1 Pseudomonadota bacterium
CCATTGCACTTCCAACAGTTTGGGTAAAGTCTAACATAGGTGAGGCCTGAGTGGTACTGATAGAGGTTGCACTTAGAACCGCCCGTGTTCCTTGAGGTTTATTCCGGCGAGAATGATGTCGCGGGCCGACGGGCCCTCGGCGTGCGCGAGCAGTTGGATCAACCGGAGCTCATTCCCATCAGTTTTGACGGTGAAGTCGACGTGACGGCCCTCGGTGAGCCTCTCTTCACCGGTTGGATGTTTGCCTCGACACCGTCGCTGAATGCACTCGAGCATCCGACCTATGATGTTTGGGTGATCGACTGCAAAATGATTGAGCCGGACGTTTGATCGCCTGCGGCAGTAAAGTGCGCCTCCACATCCAACGCGTCCGCCAGCTGCCGCTCGTAGACATCTTCAGGCCATTCAACGGCGCCGAACCGTGCCAAATGCGGCGTTAGAAACTGGCTGTCGAGCAGGCGATAGCCACCGATTTTAAGCCGCCCCACCAAGTGACAGAGCGCAACCTTGCTGGCATCGTTGACCAGGCTGAACATGCTTTCACCAAAAAAGGCGCCCCCGATCGACACGCCATAAAGCCCGCCAACCAGCTCATCATCGATGTAACACTCCACCGAGTGCGCATGACGGCGTTGATGAAGCTGGGTGTAAGCCGCGCGGATCTCGTCATTGATCCATGTGTCTTCGCGACCTGCCTCGGGGCTGGCGCACAACATGATCACCTTTTCAAAGGCTTGGTCGACGCGCACGTCAAAGACGTCTTGCCTCACCACTTTTCGCAAGGATCGCGGAATATGGAACGAATCGAGCGGGAAAACCCCGCGTTGCTTGGGTTTCACCCACATCAGCTCGGCGCTATCGCGCGTTTCGCCCATGGGAAAATATCCAAGGCGGTAAGCTTGCAGCAACAGATCTGGTGAAAGCTTCACAATATTGTCCGTTTGGGCGACCCGCCCTATGGGCTTGATACTTGGTTGCTGCGTTCTGTGACCACCCCGGCAGAGGAGCACTGCTATGACCATCACCATCACCAAGGACTTCGCGTGCGGCAATATTCATGTGCTGAGCGCCGAGCATGCGTCCGACATTCGTGTCGAGATTGAGATGGATGGCAAAGCCGACTTCTTTCAATGGTTCTACTTTAAATTGGAGGCGCCGGCCGGTCCGCGCACCATCTGCTTTATGAATGCCGCTAAGGCATCCTATCCCGGCGGATGGGAGGATTACCAAGCCTGTTACTCAATCGATGGCGAGACCTGGCTGCGTGCGCCCACGCGCTATGTCGATGGTGTTCTGACGATTGATCATTCGATCCCGGCGACTGCGTGTTTCTATGCCTATTTCCCTCCGTATACAGCGGGCGATAACGAGGCGTTTCTCGACCGCATAGCCGCCAAGCCTGGCGTCACGCGCATGCCCTTGGGCAAGAGTGTTGATGGGCGCCCGATTGATCTTTTGCGGTTTGGCGAGGACTCCGAAGCCAAGCGAAAAATCTGGTTGATCGGCCGTCAGCACCCTGGGGAATCCATGGGCTCTTTTTTCGTCGAGGGCTTTTGTAAAGGCCTCTTGGACACGGACAACCCCATGGCCACAGGCTTGATGGACACCGCCGTTGTCTATGTCGTGCCGATGATGAACCCCGACGGCGTCGATCGGGGTCACCTGCGCACCAACGCCGCGGGGATGGATCTTAACCGGTCATGGGCCGAGCCATCCCTAGAGATGAGCCCCGAGGTCAAGGTCGTCCGTGATATGATGGACAAGACGGGGTGCGATCTCTTCCTCGATGCCCATGGCGATGAAGCGATTGCCAACAACTTTATCGCAGGTTCTGAGGGCATTCCGAGTTGGCAGCCTAGGTTGGCGGGGCTTCTTTCGACCTTCAAGAACCAATTGATCGAGGCGACGCCCGACTTTCAGGACAAAGAGGGATACCCGATTGCTCCATCCGGGAAGGCCAATTTACGCATCGCCAACAACGCGATCGGAGAGCGTTTCCACTGCCTCTCGATGACCTTAGAGATGCCTTTCAAAGACGCCAAAACCAATCCGATGCCCCATGAAGGTTGGTCGCCGCGTCGATGCAAAGAACTGGCGGGACACACCATCACGGTCATGAACCGTATCTCATCGCGCCTTCGTTAGGTTTTGTCCGATCGGCCTCATGTTGCGGTGATTGGCGGCGGCCCCGCTGGGCTCATGGCTGCAGAAGTTCTGTCAGAGCACGATATTTCCGTGTCCGTTTACGACGCAATGCCCAGTCTTGCGCGAAAATTCCTGATGGCAGGTAAGAGCGGCCTCAACATCTCAAGAAACGAGCCGATTGATGCGTTCACCGCGCGTTATTTGCGAAGAGATCCACGACTGGATCAGGCGCTGCGTGACTTTGGGCCCATGGACGTGGCCGTATGGATGCGTGGGCTCGGCATTGCCGTCCACCAGGGGTCATCTCGCCGGTTATTCCCAGTTCAGATGAAAGCATCTCCGCTTCTACGGGCTTGGCTTGGGCGCCTCGCACAGGCTGGGGTGTCGTTCCACCTCAAGACCAGGTGGGTTGGTTGGGCAGACAACGGTTCATTGCTGTTTGAGACGCCAGAGGGGACGATGTCTGTCAATGCCGATGCCACCATACTCGCGCTGGGCGGTGGTTCTTGGCGGCGATTAGGATCCGATGGTCGGTGGGCTGACATGCTCCGCGGGCAAGGGGTGACCACGTCAAGCTTCGAACCATCAAATGGAGGTTTTTTGGTCGCCTGGTCGGATGTGATGAAGGAGCGATTTGCGGGCAGCCCCGTGAAAGCGACCGTTCTTTCCACCGCGAACGGTGTGGTCAGCCAAGGCGAGTGGGTGGTCACCAAATCGGGGATGGAAGGCGGCGGCGTCTATGATGTCTCACAAGACCTCCGTGACGAGATTGCTCAACGCGGCTCTGCCTGCCTAACGATTGACCTTCTTCCAACCCGAAGCGAGGACGAGGTTGTTCAACGCCTTCAGAGGCCGCGCGGAACGCAGTCGATGAGCAATCACTTGCGGAAAAAACTCGGACTCACCGGGGTGAAAGCCGCGCTGCTGCGCGAATGCGCATCGCCGTCCGTGTTCAATCAACCTGATTTGTTGGCCAACTGCATCAAAGCCTTGCCCTTAACGATCAACGCAACAGCGCCCATTGATGCGGCGATTTCCACGGCTGGCGGTGTGCCGTGGGCTGAACTTAATGAGGACTTCATGCTGCATCAATGCCCGGGCCTCTACTGTGCCGGGGAAATGATCGACTGGGACGCACCCACGGGCGGCTATCTTTTGACAGGATGTTTGGCCCTGGGCCGCGCTGTCGGGCGACGGGCGCAATTGTCGCTTGTACAGCACGGCCCTTGACTGCAGGGGATCAGCTGAGCGCTGTGCAGTCGTTAGAATCGGATATCGACCAGCGGTTCAGAGAGATCATAGCCCATCTCCGCAAGCGTCTTCAGTGCAGCGCCCAATTGCTCACGCGACGCATCGCGAATGGTAACGTCGCCAAGCTGCCTTGCGAGTTCCGCGAGTGCTTCTTTGTTGACGTTGATTTCCACGCTGGGTGGACGCTCAGTAATCGGTAATTCTGCGAGCTCAGCGATTTGACGCGGCTCAAAACCTGCTTCGAAAACGGCGCTGAAAAACGCGCGGCTCGGACGAATATTGAGCTCTTTGACCTGTTCAACGATTTTGTTGGCATCGCTGCTGTTGAGGGTTTCAGCATCGAACTGCGCGAGAATGTCGTTGAGGCCTTTGCGTTGTTCATCGCTGAGTTTGTTGCCGGCTGTTGGCCCACCACTCGGGCTGGGTGTTGGCACGGTTGATGGGAGACGATCGATCACTTTATGGGTTCCTTCCTTGCGGCGCTCACCTTGGTGCTCCATCGTTCCTAACAACTCCTGGTACGGGGTTTCATTGATACACTTTGGGAAAATGTATCGAAAAAAGAGGGGGTTGGGAGCAGTCCTTCTCGGCCTCGAAACGATATTGTCGTCGGGGTGCGCCCTTGGGTATTGCCGCTCTATATAAACGACAAACGTGTATCGAAGGGATCAACCATCATGACAGCAGCACCCACCTACAACATGAAGGGCAAGAGCTGTTTTATGTCCGGCGCGACATCCGGCATCAATGAACAGATCGCACGGCGCTTTGCCGAGGCGGGCGCCAAGGTTTTTGTGGTGTCGCGGTCGGTGGAGAAAGTCGAAGCGACGGTCGCCATGCTGAAAGAAGCTGGCGCCGAAGATGCTGACGGTGCGTCGGTTGATGCGCGGTCCTATCCGGATGTCGAAGCAGCTGTCACCAAGGCGGCGGAGCAGTTTGGTCCCCTCGATATGGTGCTTGCCGGACAGGCGGGGAACTTCCCTGCCGGGGCTGCGCAAATGTCCGCCAACGCCTTTAAGTCGGTGGTTGATATCGATCTTCTGGGTACGTTCAATGTTTTCCGCTCAGCTTGCCACCAGGCCAATCGTCCGGGTGCAAGCTTTATCGCCATCACCGCACCGCAGGCCAAACGTCCTTGGCTTTACCAAAGCCATGTCTGCGCGGCGAAGGCTGGGGTGAACATGCTGGTGCAGTGCATGGCGATGGAGTGGGGTGTCTCCGGTATTCGGGTGAATGCCATCAGCCCAGGGCCGATCGATGGCACAGAAGGGATGGCACGGCTGGCCCCCACCGAGGAAGCCCGCAAAAGGGCTGAAGAAGCCGTCGCCTTGAAAAGCTTCGGCAACCGTGACGATATTGCGGATGCTGCGATGTGGCTCTGCTCCGACGGCGCTGACTATGTCACAGGCACCATCTTAGAGATTGAAGGCGGCACGAGCCTGGGCGATGCAGCCGACGCGATGAAGTTCTGAGAGCCCAAAGTGATGAGAGTTCTAATTACCGGAGCAGGGACCGGCATTGGCCGGGCCTGTGCTCTTTATCTGGCTGAACAAGGCTTTGATGTGATCGCAGCGGGAAGACGGGCGGAACCGCTGGAGAAGGTGGCGGCCGAAGCCAAGGGTGTTGTGCGTGTTCAGACGCTCGACGTGACGGATCCTGCGTCCATCGAGGCGGCCATCCCTGCGATCAGTCCCATTGAAGGCGTCATCAACAATGCCGGTGTTTCCGTCATGGGTCCTATCGAGGCGGTGGGGCTTGATGAGTGGCGCCGACAATTTGAGGTGAATGTCTTTGGCGTGGCCAATGTGATCCGTGCCGTGTTGCCGCAAATGCGGCAGCGAGGTGCTGGCCGCATTGTGCAGATCGGCTCAGTCACTGGACGCGTGGTGCCGCCTTTCATGGGCACCTACGGCTCCTCCAAACATGCCATCGAAGGCATGAGCGATGCGCTTCGCCGTGAGGTCGCAAGCTACGGCATCAAAGTCTCCGTTATCCGTCCCGGCTTTGTGCGGACCGATTTTGGCGATCAGGAGCAAGCGAGCCTCGCCAAACACCGGCTGCCCGATTATGCGAGCTTCCAAGACAAGTTTGCCACATGGCACCATGAAAACGGCCACCGCGTGGCGCCTGACCCAGTTTGTGTCGCGATCGCCGCTGAGAAAGCTTTGACGGCACCAAACCCCCGAACGCGCTACGCGGTTCCTCGAAGTGCTATTCGATACATCGGCTTACGCTCGTTTCTTCCTGCACCCTTGGTCGACGCCGTGCTCAACCGGATCATAGGCGCTACCTGAACACATCAAGACTTAGTGTAAAAACCAATTGACGTATTATATAGTTTTGGTCTTCTCAAGCATTGCATGAGGATCTAGTCTGCCACTTGCGTCAGATCCTCTTGTTTTGTCGTACGCTTTTGGTTTTGAGGTAAATTCGTATGAGTCTTGTGGGTCGGTTTGTGCGTTTCCAATGGTGCCGGTGCCTCGTTATCGGCGGGGCATTTTTATCGCTCACTTCGTGTATGGAAGATGTCTTCGTCAGCCATTGCGTTGTAAATGAAGATACATCAGTAATAGAGGGTTCTGACTGGTCATTTTCTTTTCGGAATTCTGATTGGTTCGGTTGCTGTACTATTAATGTTATGGATAGGAAGAGCAATGGGAATCTTGTCCGTTTCTAAAAGATTGCCTCCGCCCAG
>JBCCBY010000190.1:0-6034 GCA_039033795.1 Pseudomonadota bacterium
CCTGTTGGTGCCAACCAACACCTGATCAGCCTCGAGGACAGCGTCAGGATCAACGTCCTGTTTGCGAATGACCTGAGCATCCTCATAGTCGCCGAAAGACGGGATCTCGCCCTCACGGATCTGCATGGAAAGGCGGACAATCGCACTTTCCTCTGCTTGCCGATGAACTTCCGTCAGCATCACATCGGGCTCGGCCTCGGTGAAATAGCCGCCGCCTTTGACGGGGGGCAATTGCGCAGGATCGCCAAGCACCAACACGGGCGCCCCGAAGGAGAGAAGGTCGCGGCCGAGCTCTTCGTCCACCATCGAGCACTCATCAATGATGATCAGCGCTGCCTCTCCGGCGGGGGCATCCCGCCGGATGGTGAACATGGGACTCTCGCCCGGGTCTTCATCCTCCGCGACCGCTGGGCGATAAATCAGTGAATGGATGGTCTGTGCACCATCACACCCTTTTTGCCTTAAAACATGTGCAGCCTTCCCGGTGAAGGCCCCAAAAACCACGTCACCGTCCACAGCTTGAGCGATTTCTTTGGCGAGCGTCGTCTTGCCCGTGCCGGCAAAACCGAACAGCCGAAACACCTGGCTATCGCGGTCGTTGAGCCACCGGCTTGCCGCTTTCAGCGCATCATCTTGTTGGGGGGACCATTGCATAGAGCACTTGTCGCCCAAGCCGGAGGGAACGATCAACCGGCTGCCGTGTTTCAACCGTCAGGATTTATCGTCATTTGACTCCTCGGCCGCATTTCGATGACGTTTGTTCAACCTTGTGACCCTTCGAGGGATCATAGCGAAGGACATAAGGTGAGGAGGACATATGTTATCTGCGCTTGCCCTAGCAGCGACGGCACTCGCCGTTGCTGAGCCACCTTTGACGCCCATGGATGCCATCACCGGGGATTGGGTCACGGGGGATGGAAGCGCCATTGTCCGTCTTTTTGCCTGTGAGCGCGATTCAGAAAGCCTGTGTGGTCATATGATTTGGATCGAAGACCGCGCCTGGGTTGAGGATCGCTTCCTCGGGGGAGAGATCATCGCGAACTTTCGGTTTGAGCGCGGTGCATGGCGCAAGGGCCAACTCACCAATCCCAACGATGGCAATGTCTATCGCGGCTCCATCAGTTTGGATGATGATGGGCAGCTCAAGCTCAAAGGCTGCGCCTTGCGGGTCCTTTGCCAAAGCGAAATGTGGAAGCGCCTGGAGTCGCTCGCGGGTGTCGGGGCCGCGCCAGAGGACCTGATGATGGACCGTCTTCCGCAAGCGATCCGCGTCCTTCCCACGCGCTAACCGCAGCCGTCGGCCGAAACGTTCGATCGATTTTAAATGCGGCGCGACTTGGCGGCCAGCCTTCGTCGAGATGGGCGAAAGGAGACGCCCATGATCACGGCCATCGTCACAGCAATCCTTGTTGCGTCGTCAATGAATGCGGACGCGATGCAATCCATTGAAGGCGACTGGGCCGCCCAGGGCTATGGCGCGGTGGTCCGCATACGCCCCTGCGAACAGGCCGAGGTGGAGCTCTGCGGACATCTTTTATGGGTGTGGGATCCCGAGGATGTGGAGCCGAGCCGTCTTGGTGGCCTCATGTTGGAAGGGTTCCGCTATGAGGACGGCCGCTGGAGCGGGGGCCGCCTCGTCAATCCAGAGGACGGTCGAACCTATCGCGGCAGCATCACCCAGCGCGCGGAGGACATCCTTGATCTCAAGGGATGCGCCGCACGGGTGTTGTGCGCGAGCCAAACGTGGCGGCGGCTTGAAAGTCTGCCGCATATCGGCGGTCTCGATGATTAGCTGGCCAGCACCGCCCAGACCGGCACGTGGTCAGAAGGTTTGACATCACCATTCCCCTGTTCGGGGTCGCGCACATCGACATCGACGCAGGCTTCCTCCAGCCGGTCAGCGGCCTCGGGGGAGAGAAGGATATGGTCGATACAAAGACCATTGTTCTTTTTCCATGCGCCGCCTTGGTAATCCCAGAATGTGTAATAGGGCTCATCGAGCAGGGATGGCACTGCGCTGGTGAGCCCAAGCCCGAGCATCCGGCGCAGCGCAGCACGGCTTTCTGGACGGAAAAGCGCGTCATCCTTCCACCCAAGCGGATCATAAACGCCGTGCGCATCGGGAATGATATTGTAGTCACCCGCCACCAAAAAAATCTCTTCGCGGCGCAGACGTTCATCCATATGGGTGGTCAGGGCATCCATGAAGGCGAGTTTGTAGTCATATTTGGGGCCGGGCGACGGGTTGCCGTTGGGCATGTAAAGCCCGCCAACCCGAACAGGGTCGGCATCAGCCGGTTGGATCAATGCTTCGATATAGCGGGCTTGCTCATCCTCGAAACCTGGAAGGCCGCGGACCACCTCATCGACGGGATGCTTGGAAAGCAACGCCACGCCATTATAGGTTTTTTGTCCGTGCACCTCGACGTGATAGCCGCGCTCCTCAAAGACCGCTGCAGGGAAAGCGGTGTCGACGCATTTGATTTCTTGCAGGACGCAGACATCGGGTTGCACGGCGTCAAACCAATCAAGAATGCGCGGCAGACGCGCCTTGATCGAGTTGACGTTCCAGGTCGCAATCTTCATCGCACTCATGATCGAAACAGCTCGATGCCGAAGACGATCCAGTAAAGCATCAGGACCAGGGAGCTGATCAAAAACACCAAAAACCGCGTTCTTATATGGTTGATTGTGACGTGGACGATCGCGTGGGCCACACGCAAGATCACATAGACCCAAGCCAAGACGATCAAGAAAGGCGTCACGCTTTCCGAAGCGATCGTGAGGCCGATGGCTGCATAGAAAAGGACGGGGACTTCGAACTGGTTTTTGAGGTTGTCGCTTAAAAGATCGGCCGTTCGTCCATACGACGTGCTTTGACCGGACGCCAGAGCCGCTCGTATTTCACGCGATCGGGCCGCGCGGACTCGGCTGCTTCCCATCGCCATGAGAACGACAAAGGTCAAAGCGATTTGCACAAAAACAGGCGCAATAAGTGCGTTCATCGGCGTCTCCGAGACTCATTTCGCCAGATTCTTTAGGTGAATTTGTCGGCTCAGGCGATGCTGAACGATGTGCCGCACCCGCAGCCAGATTTGGCCAGAGGATTGTCGATTTTGAACGCTGCAGCGATCAACTCGTCGGCGAAATCGATGGTTGCGCCCGGCATATATTCTTGGCTCAGCGAGTCGATCACGACGAGGGCTCCATCACCTTCGAGGACAAGGTCGTCGTCCTCTTTTTCCGTCACGATTTCAAAGCGGTACTGAAAACCCGAGCAGCCCCCACCATCGACCGCAACACGCAGCATCGCGCCCTTTGGTTCGGTTGAAAGGATCTCCGAAATCCGGGTCGCAGCGCGGTCGGTCAACGTGATCGGTTTCGTGTCGAGTTCTGATTCCATTTCGTGCATTTAGTCATCCCCAACTCGAGAATAAAGTGCCGAAATCCCCACGCAACAACGTCTGGGGCTCGTGGTTTATCGAGTTTTAGTGAACTTGTGTGATTTCATCCGCACGGCGAGGGAGGGCAACCCGTGCGGAATTTGAAGACGACGAAGCTTTTGGCGGTTCTTGGTGCTGTTGTGGCGGGAGCCATGGCACTGATCTCAGGTTATGGGGCGGCATCCGGGGAATCGGGAATTGTTCCTCTCGCTGGGTATGTGGTTCTCACCATTGCTGGCCTGTTGGTTCTTTGGACAACACGAGCCGCTGAAAAAGAGGCGGTCGCTGCGATTGCAGAGCTCTCGGACGGCAAGCAAGCCGCCGACCAATTGGCGCGAGAGGGCTCGGCTGTGCTTGAAGCTCTTGAGCGGACGCAGGCCCGGATCGAATTTGATCTTGAGGGGAATATTCTTCGCGCCAACAGTAATTTCACCGCAACGACGGGTTACAGTGAAGACGAGATCGTTGGCCGTCACCATGCGATTTTCTGTGAGAAGGACTATGCCCAATCAGCTGAGTACAGTGCTTTTTGGGGGCGCTTGGGCCGCGGTGAGTATGATGCTGGGAAATATCAGCGCTTTGACAAGCAGGGCAACGAGATTTGGCTACAAGCCGCCTACAGTCCTGTCTTTGACGAGAACGGCAAGCCACAAAAAGTGGTCAAATTCGCCACCAACATCACCGAGATGGAGCAGAAGGCGAAAGAAGCAGCGTACAAAAGTGCAGCTTTTGCCAGTGTGTCAACCGCTCTGATCGTTCTCGATGCCGAAGGTACGATCACCTTCGCCAATGACGGTGTACGGCGTCTTTTCACTGAATATCACGATAGCTTTTGTTCGTCGTTTCAAGGGTTTGATCCGATCAATCCCGTCGGCCAAACTCCAGCTTTTCTCGCTGCCACCCTCGACGAACAGCATCGTTTGATTAGCTCGGCGGCGAACATGCCACTAGCGACAGACATCGATGTTGGTCGTCAGAAACTGGAATTTGCTGTATCGATCGTGACCGATGCAGACGGTCAGTATGCTGGCAATGTAATCGAAATCGCCGATGTGACCACCGCTCGCGTCCGAGCCAGCATGCTGGCGGCCTTCGATACCACGCAGGCCCTTATCGAGTTTTCACCCGAAGGAATCATCGAGAACGCCAACGCGAACTTCCTTGGCGCCGTTGGTTATGGGCTCGACGAAATTGTTGGCCAACATCACCGGATGTTCTGTGAAAAAGACTATGCATCCTCCCAGAGCTACCGCGCATTTTGGGAAGATCTCGCACGCGGTGAATCGCAAAGCGGTAAGTTCAAGCGCATCGGAAAAGACGGCAGCACAATCTGGCTGCAGGCGAACTATCTTCCAGTGACGGATAAGAACGGCAAAGTCTTTAAGGTGATCAAATCCTGCGCCGATATCACGGCGTCTGAACAAGCAGACTATGACCGTAAGGCGATCCTCGAGGCTGTAAACCGGACGCAGGCCACAATCGAGTTTGACCTTAAAGGCCGTATCCTGACGGCGAACGACGCCTTCTTGCAAACCACGGGCTATGACCTCAGTGAAGTCGTCGGGCAGCATCATTCGATTTTCTGCGACCCGGAATATGCAAGCAGCGCAGAATATCGCGACTTCTGGGAGCGGCTCGGCAAGGGTGAGCACGATTCTGGAAAGTACCGCCGCTATGGTAAGGATGGCAATCCGATCTGGATTCAAGCTGCCTACAACCCAGTTGTCGACGCCGAAGGTGCCGTTATCCGTGTTATCAAATTTGCGACCGACATCACGGACGCAGAGAAGGCGGCCTTCGATCAAAAAACCATCCGTACAGCGGTCGACCGTACCCATGCGGTGATCGAATTCGATATGGACGGTATTGTTCAGACGGCCAACGAAGCCTTTTGCGGTGCCATGGGGTACAGCTTGGACGAGCTGGTGGGTCTGCATCACTCCACCTTCTGTGATCCGGAATACACCCAATCGACAGACTACCGCGCATTCTGGAAAAAGCTTGGTCGAGGCGAATTTGACCAAGGCAAATACTCACGCCGGACGAAAGCGGGTGAGGAAATCATCATCGATGCGGCGTACAACCCCGTGCTCAACGACAGTGGCCAGCCGGTCAAGGTGGTCAAGTTCTGTAAGGACATCACCGCCGTCGAGCGTCAAGCCGCTGAGATGGTCTTCAAGAGTTCAGCCCTTGAGACGACAAGCAGCGCCATTATCATGGTCGACCGTGATCTGATTGTGACCTATGCTAACGATTCAACCTTCAAACTCTTCTCTGAAGCTGAAGACGAGTTCCGGAAGCATTGGCCTGACTTTAACGCCAGTGAGCTTCTCGGAACATGCATTGACCGGTTCCATAAGGAACCTGCTGTTCAGCGCCGAATTCTGGCTGATCCGAGCAATCTTCCGTTCACCACTGATATATCGGTCGGTGATCTGAAGATCAGTCTCAATATCGGACCTATATTCGATCCTGATGGCACCTATGTCGGCAGCGTTCTGGAATGGTTCGATGTCACAGAGCAGCGGACGCAAGCGGGTATGATCGATGCGTTCGATCGCAACCAGGCCATTATCGAATTTGATCCGCAG
>JBCCBY010000191.1:0-6005 GCA_039033795.1 Pseudomonadota bacterium
CCGAAGGGTGCACGCCGGCGAAGCCAAGTGGGTGACCGCGCAGTCGGTTGACCTTTTTTCAGTGCGACCCCCTTTTACTAGTGGCACATCCTTGCCACTTTATCGGTGTGCCCGCGTCTTTGAGGAGACCCGCGCCGAGAGGGGTGAGTGATGACAGATCTATCGATCGATACGAACGATGCGCCAGAGCCACTAACGGACGGCCGCCGCCGCCGGGGTCAGGCCAATCGTGACGCGATTGTGCATGCGATGATGAGCCTTGCCGAAGCTGGCGAAGTGATGCCCAGCGCTGCAAAAGTGGCTGAATTGGCGGGTGTCGGTCTACGGACTGTTTATCGCCATTTTGACGATCTCGACTCCCTCTACCGCGAGATGTCCGGCATTGTCCGTAAAGATCTTGAACCGATCCTCGCCGATGATTTTGAGGGGCCTGACGTGCATGCGCGGCTCGATTTGCTGATCCGTCGCAGGGTGGTGGTTTTTGAGCGGGTGATGCCGCTCAAGATCGCAGGCAATATTCGTCGATTTTCATCAGACTTCATCATGTCCGATTATGAAGACCAATTGCGGATGGAAGAAGAAGGATTGCGCTGTGCTCTCGCCATTGTTGACGATCTCGACAATGAGCTTTTCGAAAGCCTGCGGGTGGCCACAAGCTTTCAGTGCTGGCGAGGTTTGCGCCTTGATCACGGTCTCGGCGTTGACGAAGCAACCAAAGTGATGCGCCGGCTGGTCAAAGCCCTTTCTGTGGATCTTTAGCCTCTGACCGATCGGCTCCTGTTGGCGCCCCAAACCTCCATGTTATCGACCCGTTCAACGGGCCGAGAGGTACGGCGTTCAATCATCGGGCTTAACCCTGTGTCACGAAAAAGTTGATCGACAAGAGCGCTCTCCTGGTCTGTGATCTGAAGGTAAGCCGTCTGTAGACGTTCGAGCAACCACAAGCGATAGGGCATGATAATCGTGCTCACCGCGTGGCCGCGCCAGGTATAATCGGCAAGGCCAATAACCCTCCGTGAACGCTTGTCGACACCGCTCTCACCAATGGGAAGGTCCGGCCGCTCGGCCAGCCATGCCTCAGCGACGTCAATGTGCGCCATTATTTCAGTGAGGTACTCGTCTTTTATAAACCGCATTAGCGCTAAGAGCGTTGCGGGTGGGTCCTCAAGATCGATCAAGCTTTGGCCAAGCGGTTGGCCTGGATGCGCCAAACGCTCCGTCCACCGGTAGACCGCATGGGCCGTTGTTTTCATCATCAATGCCGGGACAGGATCGCGACCCAAGTGAGGCAGGAGAGGTCCATAAAGGCCTTCATCGCCAATGGTGGGATGGTCACCCAACAAGAAAAGGTGTTCGGTCAGGTGCGTATTAAAGAGGGAAAGAAATTCTTTGTACGATTCTTCAACAGTCGGTGCAGTTTGATCGTTCACACCAAAACCCGTCTTGGCCCGCCGCATACGGCCGCTTGAGTTCAAGAAAAACGTCTCCCAGGCGTCGTCATCGCGTGCAATAGGGATGGCCTCCATAAACCCCTCACGAATAAAGGCTAAGTTCTCATCGTCAAAGTCCCATCGATAATGCATCGCTGCACGGAGCAACCCCTCTGACCCAAAAAGAGCAAAAAGATGCGCAAGGACTGCATGGGCCTTTGAGGACGGGACCACCGGATGGTCATTGGGATGCCGCTCTTCGAGCCGGTCAATAATCTCTGAACCATCCTGCCAAATTTCGCCGTCGGGGGTGACCAAGACGGGAATGATAAAGCGTCCGATTTTGGGGATGATCTCCGCGGCGAAGCTTGGGTGCGCTGCGATCCGTTCTTCAAAGACAATCCGGCGGCGGATGAGATACGCGCGGACTTTGCCGGTGTAGAGTGATAGCGGCATGCCATAAAGAATATAGGGGGCATCGGTCATGCGGTTGGTCTCTCCCATGGTCGACGGGGCCTGGCTTGATCTTCATGTGCTACCGGTGACTATTGACACGATCAATGTCAAAAACTTAACCCAGGCGCGCCTTTGCTGCTGAACACCGTCAGGGCGCCCTTGCTGGCGAAGCATCTCTGGCCCAAACCAACGCCATAACCAGCGCGAGTGCGCACCGCTTTTTGGAGGATGAAGCCCCATGTTGACTGAACTTCTGGTGAAAAAGGACGCTATTGCTGACGTCACCATGCGAGAACGTCCACTCCCTGACCTGGCCGATGGTGACGTCCTGGTTGAGGTCGAAAGCTATGGTCTGACCGCCAACAACGTGACCTATGCGGTCACAGGCGACATGATCGGCTACTGGCGATTTTATCCAGTGGAGGGCGCCGAGGGCCGCGGTATCGTGCCCGTTTGGGGCTATGGTAAGGTCGTCAGCTCAAAGACAGATCAACTGGCCGAAGGCGAACGCATCTATGGCTTTTTCCCCATGGCGACCCATGTCGTGCTGCAGCCGAGGCGAAAAACAGGTGCAGTGAAATGCATGGCCCCGCATCGGGCTGACTTACCGGCTGTCTACAACAACTACCAAATCGTGGCTGAGGAACCTGAAATACTTCAGGGTAAAGAAGATGCGCGCCAAGTGTTGTTCCCACTTTTTGGCACGTCCTATGTGATTTACGACTGGCTGATCGATAACGATTTCTTTGGGGCGCAGCAAATCGTTGTCGGCAGTGCATCGTCGAAAACGGGTTTTGGTGTGGGTGCCGTTCTCAACCAGCATGATGGTGATAGACCCAAGACAATCGGTCTGACCTCGCCGCGCAACCTCGATTTTGTTGGGCGTCTCAAAGCCTTTGATGATCAAACAACCTATGATCAAATCACCACCTTGCCGCAGGTTCCGACCGCTTTCGTCGACATGTCGGGGAATGCCGACGTGATCACAGCCCTGCATAACCATATTGGCGACAATGTGGTGGTGAGCTCGGTTGTTGGTGCAACCCATTGGGAGGCGCCGCGGCAGAGTGAGCCGCTTCCTGGCGCAAAGCCAACGATGTTCTTTGCACCGGCCCAGATCGCCAAACGGGAGAAAGACTTTGGACCTGGTGTGGTGATGGGCCGTGCGGCCGTCGCTTGGGCCAAAGCCGCGAAGACGCTCGAAGGTCTTTTTGAATATGACCATCTTCAAGGTCCTGACGCAGCATCCACCGCTTGGCGGGACAGTGTTGAAGGCAAGGTCAACCCATCGCGCGGCTTGGTTGTGCAGTTCGCGGCCACCTCTTCATGACGTACACGTTCTATACATTCCCAAAAGCGCCGAGTCCTCGGCGTGCTGAGATCGTGCTCCTCGAAAAGGGTATCGCCTATGATGAGGTGGTGGTGGACATCGCCAACGGCGAGCATCTGGGTGAGGCCTATCGTGCGATCAATCCCGCGTGTACGGTGCCCACGTTGCGTATCGCGAACGGCCCCACCCTGACGGATAACGCAGGAATTCTCGCCTATCTCGATGCCAAGTATCCGGAGAAACCATTGCTCGGGTCGGGGCCTGCGGAAAAGGCATCGATAGCAACATGGTGCTCCAAGGTTGAGTTCGATGGCTTGCTGGCGGTTGCTGAGGTGTTGCGCAACGTTGCTCCAGCGATGAAAGGGCGGGCCCTGACGGGCCCTGTCGCCTATGAGCAAATCCCGGAACTGGCGCAGCGGGGCGCAAGGCGCCTTGGTGTCTTCTGGGACGTCCTCAACGAGGCGCTGGAGGGTCGGGATTATCTTGCGTCGGATGATTTCTCTGCTGCGGACCTTGTGGCTGTGGTCGCGGTCGATTTCTCCAAAGTCGTCAAAAGCAGGCCGCCACAGGAATTGGCGAACCTTTGGCGTTGGCGCGATAACCTCAACAACCGTGCCAGCATCGCCAAGACAACGCCATAAAGAAAAAAAAACGACGGACAGTCGTTGACGTTTCCCCATAATATGGCACACAAAGTGTCAATAGTCAGCGAAAGTCTGGCGTTGTCAAATCTTGGCGGGGACGCCTGTTCACGCCAGACCTTCTAGGGAGGGTAGGACGTGAAAGTGATCAATGAGGTTCAGCCGAGCGATCCAAAGCAAATAGCGGCGATGATGGAGGACGGTCCCGCGGGGCCAATCTTCATGGTCAATCTTCTTCGCTTTAAGGACAAGGCTGCCTATGCGGATGGCCGGCAGACTGATCTTAGTGGCCGTGAGGCCTATATGCTTTACGCTGAAGAAGTCGCGAAGCTTTTGAAAGAGTATGGCGGCGATCTTGTCTTTGCAGGAGACGTCACCTTTCTCGCGCTTGGGCAGGTGGAGGAGATGTGGCATGAAGTGGCGATTGCTTCTTATCCCAACCGCAATGCGTTGTTTCGCATGGCGACCTCCGAAAAATGGCAAGAAATCTCCGTCCACCGCACAGCTGGTCTCGAAGGTCAGCTCAATATTGAAACGGTGATGCCGCCTCGTATGCGGAGCCAACCATGAGATTGATCCGTGTCGCTGCTCTAACAGCAGGCGCTGTTGCCTTGGCCCTTGTTCTGGTGAAGGCCAATCAACGGAGCATCGGGTTGGCGCTTTCAGAGCGGGTTATGCGCCAACAGCTCGGCGTTTCGAGCCTCGAAGGTCTCCCTGATGGCCTGCATCTTGTTGTGTGCGGTTCGTCTTCGCCCATGGCCGCACCCGGTCGCGCGGGCCCTTGCCTTCTCATCCAGGCCGGCGACGAGGTCATGGTCTTTGACGCTGGCGGCGGGAGTTCACGGCAACTGGGTCTCATGGGCGTTCCTGCGGGTGAGATTGATGCGATCTTCCTTACTCATTTGCACTCGGATCATATTGATGGGCTGGGCGAAATGATTTTACAGTCTTGGGCTGTTGGTGGTCGGCCTGCTCCCTTGCCTGTCTACGGTCCCGTGGGAACGGCCCAGGTGGTGGCGGGGTTTAACCAAGCCTATGCGATCGATGCCACCTATCGAATTGCGCATCATGGCACTGATACCATACCGCCCGACGGTTTTGGCGGCGTTGCGTCGGAATTCACCGTTGAGGCCGATGGCTCATTGATCGTTTACCAATCAGATGATCTGACCATCACGGCCTATAAGGTCGACCATGATCCTGTGGAGCCCGCTGTTGCGTTTCGTATCGATTACAAGGACCGTCGCATCACGATCAGCGGCGATACAGCGTATAATGATAACATGATCGAGGCAGCACGTGGTGCTGATCTCCTCGTCCATGACGGTCTACAGCTCGATCTCGTGACGATGATGGAGGATATCGCAAAGGCCAATGGCAATGAGCAAATGGCCCATATTTTTCACGACATCACCGACTATCATGCGACCCCGGAACAAGCTGCACAGATGGCCGAGGCCGCGGGCGTTGATCACTTGGCTTTCTACCATTTGATCCCGCCGCCCCCGGTTCGCTTCATCTACCCCGCTTTCGTAGGTGATGCCGCAAAGTATTTCTCCGGTCCCATCACTGTGACCGAAGACGGCATGTTGTTCAGTCTGCCCGCAGGTACTGACAAAATTCGACGTCAGGACCTGCTTTAAACAAAAGGGTCGCTAGTTCGGCCAGAAGATATATTCATCTTCACCAAGCGCAAAGGGTTGATCGATGGTCTTGTCAACCGCGATGACACCTTCAATCTGATGCGGGTAAAGAGGTTCCCGCCGACCGGCGCTGTGGTCCTCAATCATTGCGGTGAGCTCTGCAACCCGATCAGGATGCTGATCGACCAAATTGATCTGCTCCGTTGGGTCGTCAGCTAAATTGAACAGGAAAGTGGCACCAGGACGGCCGCCAATCTGAAGCTTCCAATCGTTCGTGCGCACAACCTTATAGTCCGCCGATTGAAAGAAGATCGCGTCATGCGGCGGAGCGGCCGTTTCGCCGCTCGCGATGGGGAGCAAATTGACGCCGTCGATGTCAACAGGTGGGAGCGGCGCACCGGCAGCGGCAGCCAGGGTCGGCATCACGTCGATATGGCTGACCGGCGCAGTGACCGTCGAACCAGCTTCGATCTTTCCGGGCCATTTGATAAACATCGGTACACGG
>JBCCBY010000192.1:0-6002 GCA_039033795.1 Pseudomonadota bacterium
CCTGCGTTTCGATAGAGCTTCTGGATGTGTTCTCGATGCTGCTGCAAATCTTGCGAAAGCAATCTTTGCCGCTCGAGGTCAGTTTCCGACTGTTCCATAGCACCTTCCGCCTGCAGCCTCAGGTCGGCACTATGATTCGTGGCATTTGAAAACAAGCACTCCGGCACCGATAGATATTCCGGAAAAAACGGCGACCGGTGCGGGTGTCAGGGGGGAGAAATGCACCGGTCGCCGAAACCCGTTTGCCAGGCTGCGGTCGCTGGGGGGGCCATGCGCTCGCAACCCATGAAAGCCGACGGGCTATGTTCGATACTCACCGGAAAAAGCCGGGTCGCTCGATGGGGGGCAGGAGCGACCTAAGGGAGATCGGCAGGTGAATACCGGGTTGGGACGCGGCCCATAGACCGATGACGTGGTCTTGGTAAACCCTCTTGTGGCAGAATTTTGACGCGCACGGGCCCGCAAGGAGCATTCGCCCATTTCTGCTCAAGACGGGGGATTACGAGGAGGGAACGGCCACCCGGCGAATGGCATCAGCGGTGATGGTAATCCCGCTCTCCAGGATGATCTCCGTTGTTCCGCTATCAAAACGGACTTCGTTCACTGTACCGGTCGAATAGGTGTTGCCTGCTAAGCGCTCTTGATCATTCTGTTCAGAAATAGCGACCACTTGGGCACGGTAGATGCCAGGAGCAGCCTGGGCGCCGTTCTGCGTCTGACCGTCCCAGGTGGTGGTGAAGTCGCCGACATTGCCATCGACCTTATAGCTCGTCACCAGCGATCCACCCTCAGAGAAAATACGAATTTCGGCGTTATCGGTCGGGGCATCAATATTGTAGCCAAAGGTCACACCGTTCTCGGTAAGGGCGATGCTCTCGGTTTGCACCTCGACGTCCTTGCCAAGGTAAGAAATGTCCGTTTGGCGACTATCGGCCGCTAAGCTGGCGGAAATTTCGTTGAGGGCATCGGTCTGCTCCACGCCCTGCTCGAGTTCAGAGAACTGCGTCAACTGATCCACGAACTCGTTTGCATCAAGCGGCTCAAGCGGGTCTTGGTTCTCAAGCTGGGCCACCAGAAGATTGAGGAAGGTATCAAGATCCTCGGTCAGCGCGCCGCGGGTGACCGAGGAGGTGCTTGTCGTGGACGTTGTTGTTGGCTCTGCGGTGATCGGTGTCACGGTGGTCATGGCGTGGTCTTTCGTCCGTTAAAGGAAGAGGCCGCGATCTTCGGCTTGTGCCGGGCGGATCACCGCCACGCGTTTGTCATCATCGGGTTCATCAAATGGGCGGCGATCGTCGCGTTCACGGCGATCTTCGGTGGTTTCGCGCTCACCGCGTTGGCTCTGTTGTTCAAACGTCATTTCATCGGGGTCAAAGCCTGCTTGGCTGAGGCTTTGCTGCAGGCCGCTCGCGCCGCGCTGGAGCGCCTCAAAGGCCTGCGGTGTTTCCGTGACGATCACGATTTTGGTGGCGCCGCTGGTCTTTTGCATCTGGATCGACACGCGGCCGAGCTCCTCGGGGTAAAGATCAAATCGCATGCGCTCAAGATCGCCGCGAACCAGGGTTTGAATGTTTTGCGCCAGCTGACGGACCACGGGGTTCGAGGTCTCCTGGGAGGCATGTTGTTGGAGGGCCGATTCCAGACGAGGTGTCGCGGAAACGGTCGATTCAATCTTAGGGGCTTGGACATCGGGCAGCCGTGCGCTGAGTTCACCCCGTGATGGGGTGGTCTCTGACGCCAGCTGCAGCGCTTCGATCGCGGCTAAAGGCTCGGCCCGCAGGTGCCCAGCTTGGATCGACGAGTTTAGCGGTGATGCTGATGTTGGCTGGGCCAAGGTCGCTAGCGGCAATGGCTGTGTGTCAAAGCCCTTCAGACCTGACCTCGAAAGATCAAGCGGGCGGAAGTCCGTGCTGCGGCCCCGCTGGCCAAGTGTGGTGGGCACAAAGGTTTGCGCGCGGCCAGCTTCGCCCTCGAGAAGCTCTGGCTCGGCGGCCTCAAGCTTTGCAATCAATGATCCAAGATCGGGAATGGCCTCGCCTTGGGGAACGATCTGGTTGTCTGCGACGGGCACCGGCAGGCCATTGGCATCGATCGCGATGATGCCCTCCGCCTGCAGGTCCGCGAGCTGCTCAACAGCGGCCAAGAGGTCACCAAATTCGGTGGCCTTTTCACCGCTCAACGGGGGCTGATCCTTCCCGGGACCACGGGCGGGCACGACTTGCGGGCCGCCCAACAGCTTTGCAGCGTCGGTCATAAGTTCTCTCTCCGAGGACGAGAGAACACCAGCGCTATCAAGCTGAGTTTAAAGCGGCCGGCTTGCTTATGAGATGCCGACCATGGCGACATCCTGCGACTGGTTTTTCCATCCGCTACGACAGAAAAGGCAATCAAAGATTTGGACCGACGGCGCAGCCATTTGCACACCTTCGATGGCGGCCGAGAGGGTCATGTTGCTGCGAAAGGCACGGTTGCGCACCGTCAAAACGGCGGGGATCTTCGACGCATAGGCTGCTTTTGATGCGTATTGAGCGGCGATCTTTGACTGCCCTGCGTCGGTCATCTGTTCAGCGGCTTTGGCATAGTCTTGGGCCAAATGCGCCATATGATCGATCGCTGCCCCGATCGATGCGTAGGTTTCCTTCATCTTGTTATGCGTGCCCTGATATTTCGTCAGGATATAATCGTAACAAGTATCACCGGTCGAAAGCACTTCTTTCGGTGCACCGAGCTTTGTGAAGAAATTGGTGAAGCCCGGATCATTCACGCTGTATCGATCGTCGGAGTAGAACTGCAGCACGGTGTCCTCACCAACGGTGAAGTTGTTGGTGCCCCCAACCATGGCGTGACCGCCATGCGACGAGATAATAACGCGCTGCGGCGCGACCTTGGGCACATAAATATAAAGGCACTCACCAATCTCGGAGACCGTATAGTTTTCCGAGCTTTGCAGGTTCTTCATATCAGAACCACTGAACCATCCCATATACAGCTCCTGGCTTTTTCAATGCCTAGAATGCGCCTGTCCAAGGGCATTGGGAAGCCCTTGGGTCAGCCCACGCCGTGCGACATTATCCTTTGAGCGCGGCCACGGCTTTGTTGACAAATTTCATCGTTTGGCCAGCGCCATCTTCGAGCATTTTTTCGTCATCCTCGTTCAGAATATCAGCCATGTTTGCCGCAATCGATTCAGCAGACTGATCATCAGGCTTAAGATAAATGCCATCTGTCTCGGTGATGCGTGTGGCCGCATAACCGCCCGCGCCCGCGCAAAGGATCAGGCGTGAAGGCGCTTCGTCACAGCAGAGATAGACAGCAGCAGGCGTAACGCTTTCTGGCGTCATCAACTGGAAGGCTTCCTCGGGAATGATGCCTTCTGTCATCCTTGTCCCTGCGGTCGGCGACAATGTGTTGATGTGAATACCCTTCTGGATACCCTCAATATGCAGAACATTCATCAGGCCCACCAGACCAGCTTTGGCCGTGCCATAGTTCGATTGGCCAAAATTTCCATAAATTCCGGACGACGATGAGGTCATCATAATCCGTCCGTACTGCCGCTCCCGCATGTGATCCCAAACAGCCTTTGTACAGATCACTGACCCCATCACATGGACATCAAGCACAAAGCGAAAATCCTCAAGCGTCATTTTTGAAAAGCTCTTATCACGGAGGACGCCTGCATTGTTCATCAGGATGTCGACTTTGCCAAAGGTTTCAATCGCCTCGGCAACCATCTCTTCAACGCCCTTGGGATCCGTCACGCTCGCGCCATTCGCGATCGCCTCTCCGCCCGCGTCACGGATTTCTTGGACCACTTGCTCTGCGGGACCGAGGGAGCCGCCCTCGCCCGCCACCGTGCCCCCCAGGTCATTGACCACAACTTTGACCCCGCGCTTGGCCAGCTCCAACGCATGGCAGCGTCCAAGACCGGCGCCAGCGCCGGTGACGATTGCAACGCGGTTATCGAATGTGATGCTCATGAATCCTCCATATTCGGCATGATCGTTGACCACCGGACATGCATCATTTTTCCCGAAAGCCAAGCCCGCAAGCACTCAGCATCGCAGGCCAGCGTGGTGCGGGCGGTCGGCATTCTCGACTGGAGCGCTTCGTGGTCGAATGCTCCTGGTTTGGCTCATCCGGTCACAACGTTTGCGATGGTGACAAGGCTAGCATAAGCTTTCTGGAAGCTAAGGAGGGGGCATGTCCGAAGCGGACATCATTGAAATCTACGCCACAGCAAGGGCGAACATGGACGCTGCGTTTGCGCAGCTGATTGCCCTTAATTTCGCTTTGATTATAGGGGTTTACTACTTTATTCACAAATCGCGCTTGGTCATCAAGCTGGCGATTTTCATGATCTATCTTTTGGGATGGGTGACCTTCGCCAGCTCAGCCGTCATGTCGGGCGTCGAAATTGAAGGGGCCGGACGAGACCTTGCTCTCTTAGAGGACGCTGGGCCCGTCTCCCTGACGACCAGAGGCATCTTGGAGATCTGGCGATCGCAGCAGTCCATCTACTATCTGATCGCCCTTAATGCGGTGAACCTTCTGTTGGTCATCAGCGCGTTCTTTGTTCTCTTCTTTTGGAAACCGCGCACCAAGGAAGAACTGACGTATATCAAGCGCTTTGATCGCTGATCGGCAACAAGAGCGCGGTCAGCACGCAAGCATTCACCGAGCGCGAGCATCATGCCTTTCCTCGGTTGAGGGTGGTGCACGATGAGGCGTGCTGCGGAAAACCCAAGTCCCTCCATGATTTGCTGGGGGCGAAAACATGCCAATCGCCCTGACCGACCTATAATCAAACAGATCGAAGGTCCTCCTGGTTGCGCAACGCCAACAGCAGGACCGCTAACCGACACACAAGAGAGCAAAAATGACCATTACCGAAGCCGAACTTACCAAAGCTCGCGAGATTTGGGGTGACGCCCTGATCGCTGTTGCCAAAGCCTATGAAGCTGATGGCATTGATGGCGCGCGGGAGGTTGCCAACGGAGCCCTTGATGCAGCCTACGGCTACAATTTGGGACCGGTTCTTTTCAAACCGACGCTGGCGAGCGGCGAAAAGACGTTCCGTCCGACCAAGGATGGCGCCCTCGCCTATTTCTGCGGACACAGCGATGATTATCCTCTTGATGGCGGCTTTGGCATCAAAGGGTGGCGCAAGGTGGAATCCGAGACCTCAGCAAGCTTCATCGAAGGCGATGTTGCCATGTGGATGGGATGGGTGACCATGACCGACAAGGACGGCGGGATCACCAAGGTCGACAAAAGCTGGGGCTACAAAAAAGACGCAGACGGCACGTTGCGTATTGTGCTCCACCATTCTTCCCTGCCTTATCAGCCCTAACCGTCGCTTTGGTTCAGAATTACTGACAAGGGCCGCCAGTTTTGCGAAAGGCTTTCAACTGGCGGCCCAAAGGCCTATGTGCGCCGCAGCGAAGAGACAAAAAGACGTAAAGAGGATCCGTTGTGAGCACCACTGCTGCTGCCAAACCGAAAGTGAACCCGAACGCGCCATCCGCTGAAAAGGTTCTGTCCGTCCAGCATTACACGGACCGCTTGTTCAAATTCCGGCTCACGCGGCCACAGGCCTTCCGCTTCCGTTCCGGAGAATTCATTATGATCGGTCTGCCAAAAGAAGACGGCAAACCGATCCTGCGCGCTTATTCGGTCGCATCCCCTGCTTGGGATGAGGAGCTGGAGTTTTACTCAATCAAGGTTCCCGATGGCCCGCTGACCTCACGACTGCAGAAAATCCAAGAGGGCGACGAGGTCCTTTTGGGGAAGAAACCAACGGGCACCCTCGTCCTTGACGCCCTAACACCCGGCAAGCGGCTCTACATGTTCTCCACCGGAACCGGCTTTGCCCCCTTTGCCAGCCTGATCCGGGAGCCTGAGACCTACGAGAAATTTGACTAGGTGATCGTCACCCACACCTGCCGCGAGGTGGCCGAACTCGAATATTCGATGAAGCTGGTGGAAGGCATCGCCGACGA
>JBCCBY010000193.1:0-5966 GCA_039033795.1 Pseudomonadota bacterium
CCTATGGCCCTTCACCCGCTGCCATTCACATCTCGGCCGCCAATATCTAATATTGTTACTTCATCTCTATCAGAAATCGGGCTGGGAAGAAGATAGCTTGCAATGCATTTTTTCATGTTTTCCATGGAGCTAGAATGCATAAAACACCTATTAGAGCGACGAATCGCTATTTTCTATATTGTTAATCTTGGCCCGCAGTCTTTTTGTTTTTTGTTTAACGAGCTTAATCTGATCTCTATTGAGTTCGGTCTTCTTACTTTCCCATTCTTCAGCGACAAAACGCTTAAGCGCCATGGGGTTCTTGACATGGCCAGGCATCGTGTCGAGCCATTCCATTGCGGCAGGCGCCCAATGTTCCTTGCACAAACCCATGGCGATTCGCGCGTGCATGTTGTGGTCAATCTCGTCTGTCGTCACGGATTGTCTAAGGTGCCTCATAGTTTCCGCTCTGCGTTCCTTGTTGAAGCCGAGGGGATTGTTGTAACCTCTCTTAAACGTCGACGGCTTGTTGCAGGCCTCGTACAGAGCCAAATCCTCTTGATTCGCTGACAGGATCTCATCGTCACTTAAGTCGAGATAGGCTTTATCGTCTGCAACTCTCCGCTGCTCAACCTCTTGCGATACCCCCAACCAATCGAGAATCGGGCCCAATTGTTCGTTCATTGTTTCTGTTCGAAGGACCAAATCGAAGCACTCTAGAACATCGATCGCTTGCTCGTTGAGCGGCTTATTTGGATTTTTGACAAAAGACGGAAAAAGCGAAACAATCCGATGGCACATCAGATTGCTCGTCTCAAGAATATCCTCCGCTTTCGGAGCACTCCCTTTTCGTCTGGTTCTTGCTATGGAGAGTTGATTAAAACGGGAACGGGTCAGCGATACAGGGTGTCTCAATAAAATAAAGAGTTTTGCTCGTTCGTCAGGGATGTGAAAAAGACTTTTTTCATCGACGCCATGTCCTTGGATGACCTTTATTTTGGAAAAATCTTCCAGTTCTTCGAACTGCTGTTTGCCATCGACAAAACGCCTTGCCGCATTAAAGGGACCCACCACTTGAACTGCGTCATCATCATACTGTGTACGGAAGTGATAAAACACCGTTGTGCCGCCTGTTTTAGGAATATGTGGGAAGATGATCGTTGCATCATTGCCATCTGACATCATGAACCACACAGGCCTGTATCGAGCTTCTCGCACACTGATAGGTCTGCTCAACGCAGCGAGCAAGGTTGTTTCTCGTCGGGGTCGTGGGCGGACAGGAGACAGACAATTTCAACGCGTGTTGTGGAGCAATCGGGTTTTGTTGCAAATGTCCTGGGAGAAGGGAGCCAGCACAGTTCGTGAGCACGGTCCGACAAACAGCACCAGCACCAGCAGGTTACCGCTTCGCCGTGGCGCCGATGATCGATTGGACGGATCGTTATTGTCGGTTTTTTCATCGGCAGTTGAGCCAACATGCTCTTCTCTATACGGAAATGGTCACGGCTGAGGCTGTTTTGCGAGGCGACCAGGAGCATTTGCTGGGGTTTGACCATGCGGGACCCGTCGCCCTGCAGCTCGGCGGGTCGGACCCGGTGAAGCTTGCCAAGGCGGCAACGATCGGCGCGGCTTTCGGCTACGCAGAAATCAATCTCAATGTTGGCTGTCCGTCGGACCGGGTGCAATCGGGGCGTTTTGGTGCGTGCTTGATGCGTGAACCGGAGCTTGTCGCTGCGTGCTTGGTCGCCATGCGCGAGGCTGTCGATGTGCCGGTCACAGCAAAATGCAGGATCGGGATCGATGATCAAGATCCCGAACGGGCGCTTCCGGTTTTCCTTCAAAGCGTTGAGGGGGCAGGCGTTCACTCAGTGACAATCCATGCACGCAAAGCATGGCTTCAAGGGCTTTCGCCAAAAGAAAATCGAACAATTCCGTCCCTCGATTATAATCTCGTGTTCCGGATGAAAAGCGCTTTCCCAGGGCTGATGATCACACTCAATGGGGGCCTTCCGTCGCCGATCGCGGCCCATGCGTTTCTTGATCGCGTCGATGGGGTGATGCTCGGCCGTGCCGCCTATGAAAAGCCGGCCACGCTCACCCAGGTGGATCGGCTTTATTTTGATGAGGCCAACCATCCCGTCACGCCCCAAGACGCCATTGTTGCCGTTGTTCACAAGGCGCAGGATAGCGATGTTCCGATCTGGCGCTATGCGAGACACATGCTTGGGCTCTTTGCTGGACAAAAAGGAGCCCGCGCCTGGCGCAGGCGCGTAAGCGAGGAGGCACGATTGCCGGGCGCGCGGGCCGACCTTCTTCTCCGTTTGATGAAAGAAGAGGGATTGGATGAAGCATTCTCTTCTGCACAGGCTGCTGAATGACCTATCTTTTCCTCGCGCTTACCGGCGCATTTGCAGGCTTGCTGGGCGGGCTTTTTGGCATTGGCGGGGGCATCATCGTTGTGCCGGTGCTGTTTGCCATTCTGACAGGCGCCGGTGGGGACCCTGAAGTGGCGGCAAAGACCGCGGTGGCCACATCGCTTGCCACCATCATTGTCACATCGCTCCGGTCCTTACGGGCACACCATAAAAAAGGTGCTGTCGACGTTGATGTTCTAAAGATTTGGATGCCTTTCATCGCCATCGGCGCCATCGGCGGCGCGGGGCTTGCGCGTTTTATTGATGGCCAGGTGCTCGTGGTCTTTTTTGGGCTTTCAGCATTGGGCATGGGACTTCAGCGGCTCCTCAATAGGGACAAGGGCGGTGGACAAAAGAAAACCTTTGCGTTCTCACTGCCGCTCCAGCGCTGTTTCGCTGTGATCACGGGCGTCGTTTCGAGCCTTCTTGGAATTGGCGGCGGTGTGATGGGGGTGATGCTGATGACCCTGTCGGGAAGGCCGATCCATCAGGCCGTGGGCACAGCATCGGGTTTTGGGATCGCGATCGCGTTTCCCGGCGCGATCACGCTCTTCTTTCTGGGGCTGTCCGATACAGCGTTGCCGGGCGCGGTCAGCTATCTGCACGTTCCAGGGTTTATCGCGATCGCCCTCGGCATACTGATGTTTGTCCCCTTGGGGGCTCATCTGGCCCATCGCACCTCCCAGCGACACCTCTCCATCGCCTTTGGTCTTTTTCTTCTGGCGATGAGCGCCAATCTTTTAAGAGAGGCGGCGGTGTCCTTCTGAAGGCGTTGGCAGTCCTGCGCCACTTCCTTGGGCTTTTGAGCCGAGCTGGTAACATCCGCGCGAACAAACGGCCATTCAGCGGGGCAAGCCATGCGCGAGACCAACAGATTTTACTCGGAAAGCTCTCGCACGTTTCAGAGGCAAAATGACAGCCAGGCTCTGGCCGATGCTATGGCGGCGGCCATCGTGTCGGAAGAACTCAGCGATGAGCGAGCAGCGTTCATCGCCTCGCGTGACTTTTTCTTTTTGGCATCCGTGAACGCACAAGGAGAACCGACGGTCTCCTACAAAGGCGGTGCGCCTGGGTTCGTTAGAGTGATCAGTGGCAAGACGCTCGCTTTTCCCAACTACGATGGCAACGGCATGTTCTTGTCGATGGGGAACCTCGATGAAACCCGGAGCATTGGTCTGTTGTTCATGGACTTCGAAACGCCTCATCGGCTGAGAGTCCAGGGGCAAGCGAGCGTCAGTGATGATCCGAAAAGACTTCAGATGTTTCCCGGCGCCAACTTGGTTGTCGACGTGCAGATCACAGCGTGTTTTGTGAATTGCGGTCGGTACATTCACAAACACGCTCGAGTGGAGGCTTCGCCCTACGTGCCTGATGCTGCGGGCGATCAGCCTTACCCAAGCTGGAAACGGATTGATGGGTTCCAGCCCGTGCTTCCGCAAAAGGATCAAGGGCGAGCCGAAGAGAGCGGCGGCTTGATCACCGCGGACCAGTACGCTGACTTGCTCGCGAAAGGACGGTCTTGAAACCAAGCAGGGAACACGTCCGTTGGTCCCCGAACGCCAGGACCTCGACGGTGCTGACGCGCTCCTCCTGCTCAACAATCATTGGCGTGCAGAATGATACGCCGACCACTTGGATCGAACAAAGTTTGACCCGCGCCCATTGTCCTGGTGTCGCCGCGGCGCACGGCGGCACGTCGGATATGTATTGGTCTGCCCAGGGGTCACAGGTGCGCTCAGGGCCAGATCATTCCCCAGGGTTTAAGGCTTGGAGCTTGCCACTGTTGACCCACATTAAGGCGAAGCATACCAGCGGCGCGCTAGATAAACCCAAGAACGATCAGCAGAAGGCGATCAGGCACATGAGCAAAGAGTACGACGTCGTTGTCATCGGTGGGGGCCCAGGCGGCTACAACGCAGCCATCCGCGCGGCCCAGCTGGGGTTGAAAACGGCCTGTATCGACAAGCGCGAGACCAAGAAGTTCGGAGGCACCTGCCTCAATGTCGGCTGCATTCCATCAAAAGCGATGCTGCATGCCTCTGAGGCCTATGAGGGCGCCGACAAACACCTGGCCGATCTAGGGGTCAAGGTATCAGGCCTTAAGCTCGACCTGGAGCGCATGCTCGGTCAGAAGGACGATGCGGTGAATGGCCTGACCGAAGGCATCGAGTATCTGTTCAAAAAGAACAAAATCGACGGTTACAAAGGCTGGGGCCGGATCGATGGACCTGGAAAGGTGATCGTCGAGACGGACAAAGGTTCAGAGACCCTCAGTGCAAAGAATATCATCATCGCGACTGGCTCCGACATATTGAGCTTGCCTGGCGTGGAGATCGATGAACAGGTGATCGTCTCCTCCACCGGCGCGTTGAGCCTTGGCAAAGTACCGAAACACCTGGTCGTCGTCGGCGGCGGCTATATTGGTCTGGAGATGGGGTCAGTTTGGCGCCGCCTTGGTGCGAAGGTCACCGTGGTGGAGTTTCTTGACCGGATCACGCCAGGAATGGACTCGGAGATTTCGAAGCAATTCCAACGTATCCTGAAAAAGCAGGGCATGGAGTTTAGGCTCGGTACCAAAGTCATGGGCATCGAGAAAAGCAAAAGTGGTGCAAAGATCACGGTCGAGCCAGCGCAGGGCGGCGATCAAGATATCATCGATGCGGATGTGGTCTTGATCTCGATTGGCCGGAAGCCATTCACGGATAAATTGGGCCTCGAGACCGTGGGGATCACGCCCAACCAACGTGGTTTCATCGAGGTGGATGCCCATTGGGGCACAGGCGCCCCTGGCGTTTACGCGATCGGTGACTGCACCCCGGGTCCGATGCTGGCCCATAAAGCCGAAGAAGAGGCGGTCGCCGTGGCTGAAGTCATCGCCAATGGTCACGGCCATGTCGATTACGACATCATCCCGGGCGTGGTGTACACCGACCCTGAGGTTGCGACGGTTGGTAAGACTGAGGAACAGCTCAAAGAGGCAGGGGTTGCCTATAATGTTGGCAAGTTCCCTTTCACCGCCAACAGCCGCGCGAAAACCAATCATGAGACGGACGGTTTTGTCAAAGTGCTTGCGGACAAGACCACCGATAAGGTGCTCGGGGTCCACATGATCGGCACGGGCGTCGGGGAGATGATCGCTGAAGCGTGCATCATCATGAGCTTCGGCGGCAGCTCCGAGGACATTGCCCGCACCTGCCATCCTCACCCGACGAGAACAGAGGCCTTCCGCCAGGCCGCCATGGGCGTCGAGGGATGGACGATGCAGGCCTAAGCGCCTCACGTCTCCGGCGTGCCGCTGTCTTCCTCCAGGTCGTTGGCACAATGTACTCTTTTCATGACACCCGGCCCTCGTTAGGGTCAGGGCGTGAGCGTGTCGTTGATGCGCCGCGTGCCATCAATTGACGTCGCCAGCGGCAGGCCCGGCGAGGGCGGCCCGAAAGGACCCTCCGCCATGTTCTACCTTATCCTTTTGAGCATCGCCGCGATCGGTGTGACCGCCGCCATGTTTCAGATGCGTTCGCATCCCAGGGGTCTCTACGTCCTTTTTTTCACGGAGATGTGGGAGCGCTTTTC
>JBCCBY010000194.1:0-5956 GCA_039033795.1 Pseudomonadota bacterium
CCCGACGGTAAGCCGATTGCCTGGCAGAACACCTATGTCAGCAAAATGGAACCGGTCGAGGCCCCTGTCATCCCCTATGCAATCAAAGCCAAGGATATCGGCCATGTTCCAAGCAAGCACTACCTGCCCATAGGCCCGTGGCGCAGCGTAGATGAGTCGCAACACGGGTTCTTCGTTGAGAGCTTTATCGACGAGTGCGCTCATGCAGCAAGAACGGATCCGTTCGCATACCGCGCGAGCCTTCTGCGGGATCACCCAAGACACCTTGCTGTTCTTGAACGCGCCGCAAAGGAAGCCGATTGGGACAAGCCCATGGGCCCAGGTCGTGGTCGCGGCATCGCTCTAAAAGAATCCTTCGGAACGATTGTCGCGGAAGTTGCGGAAATTAGCATGGTGAGCGGAGAAGTCGTGATGGATCGCTTCGTGGTCGTTGCCGATCCTGGTTTTGCGGTGAGTCCGGATGGCTTTGCTGCACAAATGGAATCGGGCGTTATCTTTGGGCTCACCGGAGCCATCTTTGGCGAGATTACTGTCGAGAAGGGTGCGGTCGTGCAGAGCAATTTTCATGACTACGAAGCACTGCGCATGTCCGCCTCCCCAGAGATTGAAACCCATATCATCAACAGCGGCCACAGAACCGGCGGTGCCGGTGAACCCGGAACACCGCCGGCAGCCCCGGCATTGGCCAATGCGATCTTCTCAGCAACCGGGCACCGCATCAGAGACCTACCATTCCGCAATCACATTCCATTTTCCACGGGGGCATGATTATGAAACGCTGCCTTGCTATAACGTTGGTACTCAGTGTTTTGATCTCTGGGGTGTCTTTGGCGAGTGATAATGATGCGTTGGCTGATTTTACCGATGTCATGCCCGTGCTCTCAGAGGCGGAGGCACTGGAGCAGTGGGACCGCGTGTTCGAAGTGTTTTCGCACCCGCGATGTGCCAATTGCCATGTTCCACGTGACAACCGCCCTCGCTGGTCAGGCCCGAGCTATGGCCACGAAGACGGTGAATGGTCCTTCCACGGTATGAACATCAATGGGGGCGACTCGCGTGATGGACGCAACAGCATTCCTTGTTCTGCGTGCCACGCAACATCAAACGCCGAGTTGCCACATGGACCACCGGGAGCCCCGCACTGGTCTCTAGCACCGGTTGAGATGGTGTGGTGGGAGCAATCATCTAAACAAATTTGTGAGCAGATTAAAGACGTTGATCGAAATGGCGGGCGCACTCTTGCGGATGTCGCCGCCCATATCGACCACGACGCCCTGGTCCATTGGGGATGGGAACCAGGTCCTGGTCGAGAGCCTGCCCCCTACTCAATCAAAGAAACTGTCGCTTCGTTCGCTAGCTGGGCGATGGCTGGTGCTCCCTGCCCTGCTTATTAGACGGGCTTGATCATCTTGCGCCTGATGCACGAGGGTAAATGATGCACGATATGGTCGCGACACTGAACAAGACAGCGGGAAGTCATGCCGATCCGGTGAGCGCGTTGAGTCGCACCGATGGCGCACTTGCGGTGATCAGCGGCGTGGAGGGGTCTGCTTACCGTCCTATCGGCTCGGTCATGGCGTTTCTCGACGACAGGATACATGTTGGCTCCCTGTCATCGGGGTGTATGGAGGAGTCTTTGGCCATCCAAGCAGAAAAGGCCCGGGCAGAGAGCATTGTGCACCATGTTCGTTATGGCCAGGGCTCGCCATGGATGGATATAAAACTTCCGTGTGGTGCTGGTTTAGACATCACTCTTTGGCCAAGCAATCACGACACATGCTTAAAGGAGTCCTTTCATCTTTATACTCACCGCATTCCTCATTCACTAAGACTGCCAAAACATGGATTGCAACATGGGCTAACGGAAAGCCTTGCTCCAGCTGGTTGGTCCGGAAAAGACTTCATCCTACCCCGTATTCCTCCTCTTCAGCTCGTCGTTTTCGGAACGGGCATAGAAACCATGACGTTTGCTAATTTGGCACAAGCGGCGGGTTATGCGACCCGGGTTATGAGCCCAGATAGCCAGGTGTGCAGAGCTTTACCCGATGCAGTTTCGCTTGAAACAGGCATGTTCCCCTCAACCCTCGAACCGGATGCACAGACAGCTGTTGTGTTCTTTTTTCATGAAAGTGATCATGAGATCCGCCTTCTTCCGTCTGCGCTCGACAGCGCCGCTTTTTGGATCGGCACACAAGGGTCACGACGAAAACGCGAAGTGATGCGCGAAGATCTCAAAGCGGCTGGGGTTTCGATACAATCCCTTGATCGATTGCAACCGCGGTTCGGTACGATTCCATCAGCTCGCGACCCACAAACCCTGGCCGTTTCGGTGCTGGCCGATGTCGTGAGCGCTTATAAAGCTCGGTGGTTCGACCCTTACTTCGGGCAAACCGGAACATCCGGGTCGTGAGAATTGGCCTCCTGCTCGCGGCTGGAAGGTCGAGGCGCTTTGGCCAGGAGAACAAACTTCTTCATGCTGCAAACGGAAGGCCGCTGATCGCCTATTCGGTTGAGGTGCTGCGCGCTCTCGAACTCGATCAATTGATTGCCGTCATCTCCGATAGCGAGGTGGTAAAGCACCTCGCTGGTTTCGACATCATTTACCACCCCTCTCCCGATCAGGGGCTTGGGAGTTCCTTGGCCCGAGGCGCTCTTAGGGCACAAAAAATCAACGCACACCGATTGCTTGTCGCCTTGGGTGATATGCCGTTCGTGACAAAGAACCATTGTCAGAGGGTGCTGGCGCAATGCACGGAAAGAGTGCCCTCTGCAAGCGTGCTTTCTGGACGAACAATGCCGCCAGCATGTTTTCCCCAGTCGATGCTCAGCTCCTTGACGAAGACTTCCGGCTCCAAGGGTGCGCAACATCTGTTATCGGATCTTCCTTCGTCAGCGCTGGTGCAAGGGAGCCCTTCTTTGCTCGCCGACATTGATACGCCCGCCCAGTGGTCTTACTGGCGGGCGGCTGGTCATTTTTCGACCAACACAGGCAAGGAATAAAGGGTGAATTCACCCGTCGGCGGCAGCGAAGGTCTTGATGATTTGATGGTCAGTGGGCCGAACTGACAACCTCCGTTCTGAGCGTGCTGTTCCTGCCTTAAGAGCGTTTTGGCGGCATGGGGAAGAACCCGCTCACTTGGTCTTTGTACCCCGCATATTCGGGATATTTCTTTGACATGCCCTTCTCCAGCAACGCTTTGCCCGAGACCGCGTAGAGGAAGAAGATCATGAGGCCGGGACTAAGAACCGTGAGATAGCCGCTCTGACTTTCCAGCGCGATCAGCGTCAAGCCGGTCCAAACCGCCGCATCACCGAAATAGTTCGGATGGCGGGTCCAAGCCCAAAGACCCCTGGTCATTAGCTTCCCTTTGTTCTCAGGATTGGCTTTGAAGGAGCGGAGTTGAGCGTCGCCCACCGCCTCGAAGGTGAGACCAATGGCAAAGATCAACACACCGAGATAGGCCAACAGGCCGAGTGAACCGCTCCCTGTACCGAACAGTGGTGAGCTTCCGAACTGTCCAACCTGCGTCGGTAGAGAGACGAAAAAGGCGATCATACACTGGAGAAGAAAGACACGAAAAAGGCTTCGGATCGCGAACTTACCGTCGCCCCCCCACGCCTTGCGCATGGCCACATAACGGTAGTCCTCGCCATGCCCGATGTTTCGGATTGCCAAATAACCGCCCAGACGGGCGCCCCAAAGAGCGACCAGCACCGTAAGAACCGTTGCGCGAGGTTCCATACCATCCACACGAAACCAGGTCAGAACGGCGGGCATGGCACACGCTGGCCCCCACAAGATATCAACGATACTTGCGTTCTTGATCACGACACTGAGCGCCCAGACCGCAACGAATATGCCAACCATGATGGCAAGATTGGTGAGGATGATTTCACCCATACTCTTTATACTCCGACGCGCGGGCCTAAAGGGCAGCCCGTTGGCTTCTGATTTCATTGTGGGACGCCCAGACCGTGTGGGTGCCACTCGAGATACGGTGGGGCAGGATAATCCTCGCTATTGGACCGGCCGCCACGTTCTTGGCATCGATGATGACGCACTCTGATTTATCTGTGTTCATGTCCGTGATAAAAGAGACAAGATAGCCGTCGTCTTCGTCCACTGCCCCGTCTCGTTGGGCGAAGGGTGCCTCACTGCCGAACCGGTTGTCGCCAAACGACAGTTCCTGCGTATCACCGGTCAGAAGGTCGTGCTTCACAAGGCCACCAAACAGAAACCACCCGGGAACGGCGGTGGCGCTATAAAGATAGCGATAAGGCCGTCCCGCCATGTTTTGATTGATGGTCCCAAACTCGACGAGGGCATTATGGAGACGCTCTTCTTTGGTTTCCCCAGTGATCAGATTAAACCGCCAACGGTGTAATTTTGGTTTGAACGAATGGTAGGAAATGTTGGCGAGCAGCTTGCCAAAGCGCGGATCGACGCCGGGCAGTTCGATGGGCTTAGGATCAGGATCGTCTTGAAAGTAGCCATCAACAACGATCTCATCGCCCTCTTCCCAAGCGTTGGTCCAGTGGAGAACATAGGTCGGTGCTGCTTCGAACCACTTGATTTCATTGGCTGAGCCAAATCGAGGCACAATCGCGAAGCGGGTGGGCAGATGACCATGATATCCTGCCGAATGGATCCCTTGTTTCAGGAGATCCTCTTTCCAAAACAGCGGCAGATCAATTAGGATCGAGTAATTCTCCGTAAACGCCATGTCATGAGGCATTCTGGCGCCGGGGAGCTCAACAGGGATCAAATGCTTGAGCTGTTTATCCGTTCCGACCACACCATAATGCATATAGGGCGGCTTTTTCGAATAGTTGAAAAAAAGAAGCTCCCCGGTTCGAGGATCGACCTTGGGGTGCGCCGATATGCCTTCGTCTGGCACCCACGCGGCCGTTCCGCAATTTTCCATTGTGTAGGGATCAATTTGATAACCTTCACCACACATATAGAACGTCGAAAGAATATCGCCGCCATGAATCACCACGTCGGTCGATGAGGCATCCTTCATCCGGCCACGGGCACCCCAGCCTTCTCTTTCTGACTTGTTGGGATTGCCGGCTATTCCAGCCCAGAGCGAGCGACCCACTTCTTGCTCAGCCTCAAATCCTTTCGTTCGGACAAAGCGGTTTTTGTACGTCGCTTTCCCATCGCGAAATGATATTGTGTGCAGCATACCATCGCCGTCAAAGGGGTGATAGACGCCGATTGCATCGTGAAGCGGGTTCTCCGTGTTCCGCACATAGACGCCGCTGAGATCCTTTGGAATCTCTCCAATCACTTCCATCTCATCAGCATCATACTCTGTGGTGCACGGTGTCCAAGCACCGTTCAAATACGGGTGCGGTGACGGCTTTAACCTGCTTTCGAAGCTGTTGACGAGTTTCGTCCCCATACGATGTCATTTCCTTCCAAGCCTTCGCGCTTCATGCGGCGCTTCTTTTGGTTCTCGCGTCAGTTTATGGAGCCTGAAGCGCAAACGCAACGCGCCTTCCCGCCGCTTGCCTGGCCCACGTCGCGCCTCTAGCTTACTGCCATAAAGGTGCAAAACGATAGAGCGCGCGCCGAGGAGGAACGATCGTGGCAGGACCTGTCTATATTCTTGGCGGCACGCAAACCGATTTCGCATCCAATTGGGCACGCGACGACAAAAACCTGTTCGATTTGTTCGCGCATAGCGTGCGCGAAGCGCTGGAGGTGTGTCGTCTCGACGCCAAGGACGTCGAGGTCGGCCATGTTGGAAACTTCGTGGCCGAATTGTTCGCTGGCCAAGGGCTCCTTGGAGGGTTTTTTGGTCATGCCGATCCAGGGTTTTCTGGCATGCCATCGGGTCGTCATGAAGGCGCATGTGCGTCAGGGTCGTTGGCCGCGCGTGCGGCCCAGGCCCGCCATGTAAATGGTCGAAAAGGCCAGGGCGGTGGGGCCCGGCTAGAGCTAATTCGG
>JBCCBY010000195.1:0-5942 GCA_039033795.1 Pseudomonadota bacterium
CATACAGCCGGATAACGACACCCCGCTGAGCATACCCCCGAGCGCGCCAACCACCGTGAGCCCCCAGACATGGGGAAGATGCAGATAGTAGTGCAAATCGAGGAGGAATTGCGTCCAAACAAAACGCTCTTCGCCCCAAACCAATCCGTCTTTATCGACAAAAAATGCTTGGGTATCGGTGGTGATGACCGTGCGCGGCAGATCAGGTTGGGGGAAATTGATAAACAGATGGGTGGACGGTTCGTCCTCGCTGTTGAAGACCGCCAGGGCCGCCCGTTCAGCTGCCCCTGGCGCGATGTCCAGCATCTCCGGCGCGCTGGGTTGCTCCCAACGCTGGAACTCGTGGTTGAAGACGGACAAGGTCCCGGTGATGACCAGGATATAAATCAGTGAACTGACCGCTAGGGCAATGACCGCGTGCGCTTCGAGCGATTTGGCGACACGCCGCGGGGACGCCTTGGGCCAAAGGGTTTTGCTCATTGCTCGTTCCTAACTCAAAGCGGTGACCCCCAAGAGCGGTAGAAGGCCTGCGGCAGCGGTGATCGATGTCTTTCGCCATAGCCGTTGATCGTAACCGTTGACCACCGACAGAATGGCCCAGGAGAGCGGAAAAACAAAGAATGCGATCACCAAGTTGCCGCCGGGTTCGACACCGCCGGCGTCGAGCAGGGCATAAAGGACCGTTGTGACCGACAGTCCGGCAAGCCCAGCGAGCGGGCCAATCAGAAAACCAACAAAAACACGCCGTGCCCATTCCCCTCGGCCAAGCTGTTTGTTGGCTTGGGGAGGAACGGAGCGCTCGGCCTTGTCACGGGCTGACCTGGTGGATGACCTCATGACCCGGACAGCAATCGCTGTACAAAAAGTCACCACCAGCATGACAAGACCGAGCGCCGTCCCCCTGTCTACTCCACTCGTCTGACCCCAAACGAAAATGGAGAGAGCTATGAGGCTCCAACCCACGGCCACCGAAAACCTGGTCATCCCCCGGTTCGCCCATGCGTGATGAAGAGCGAAAGCCCCAGCCACCATCGCGATCATGGCGACCAATCGAAGGGGAATAACCACGGTGTCCATCAGAACGTCTGTACCCGTTGTTGAGCGATGAAGCGTGGGTTGCTTCGCAATCCGTCATCACAAGCAGGCAGAGTTGTAGGATACTCCTTGTCGGTCTGAATTGAAACGCTTAGCGTGAGGTGTTCGAACGTCTTGGCCGTCTGGATCGTATCCGCAACAGCGGGTCCCGCCATTGCAGTGATCAGCAAAGAGATCGAAACCGAAAGCGATTCATTGAATTTTTTTGTTCCCACTGTTTCTTCAGCGCTCCAATGGCACAGCTTCACCGCAATGTAAATGAGAATAATTCGCAATATGTCATGGCGTCGATCACCAAGGCACCGTGCGGGTCAGCTCACGATCCTGAACGCTGGTGTGTCGCCTGCGGGAACACACCTTGCTGATCGAGGTGCATAAAAAGCGAGACTGTGGCCGGCGAATGTATCGGCGATCTTCGTCACAATCCGCATCAGCTTTGGTGTTACAGGGCCACCAATCAGCCATGACAAGTGGGCCTCGAGCGCAACCTGGTCCCACGCCTGAGCCGCCGAAAAGACGCAAGCCAGGGAGACCTCGTCCCGCGTCATGCGCCCATGCCCCGGTGCCGACAATCCAATCTTCCTTGTACCCTCGTTACTCAGCAGGCGAGCAAATGTCAGAAGATCGCTCAACGCTTCGTCGGCATCTTCGCCCAAGGCGCTTGCAAACCCGCTTTGCACACAATGGCATCCGGCCCGACCGAAAACCGAAGCCCGGAAGCCGAACAAAAGCAATCCTGTTCCGGTCCCAAGTTCGGGGAGTGTGACGTCAGAATGCTGGTGAGGGTTCATCGTCCTGTCCTTTTGGTGGTCGTGCCGCGGAGTGGACCGCATGTTGGTGCGTGTGGTGAGTGATAGGGGAATATGATCATCAACTGAGTCTTTGCAGGTGTGGTCAGCGCCTTGTTTTGTCCTGATCAATGAGGGCCGAACGGGACCGGATCCACGTCATCAATGATGCTTGGACGGTCTGGCACCACCGCGTTCCGTTGACGCATCATATGCATTTGATGATACAAACAACAGAGCACGGAAGGAATGCGCTCGAAAGGAGGCGGTGCTGAACCTTGGCTACAGTTCACGAGTTCAAACCTTCTGTCGCTAACGACCCCGCCTCGCAACGGACACGGGCTTGTGCCGTCTTTTACTTTGCAAATCATTTGCAAGAAGACGCTGCCATGACACTTATGAAATTGCAAGTCATTATTAACTGTGGGAGGCTGCAGGTAACCTATTGATATCAATGGTATTGCAGTGGCGCTCGTGATCACTCGGTGGACCAAGCTTGAGAAAGCACGCGAGGGTGGGTGCCGGAGGACGCTTGACGGTGATGTTGTTTCAGTCGCCAGCAGGTGCTGCTGGGTGGTTGCGTGCTAGCGTTCAAACACCGACAACCTGCACAGGTGGACGGGCCAAGCTGCCTCTTTCAATCAAGCAGTATAGCGACCTTTAAGCATCGCCCAAAAACTGCTAGACAGCAAAAAGACAGACATTCAGCGCCTCTTCGCGATCAAAAAAGTCGGCATGCAAATGGAAGTCAGTCAGCATGCCCTCGATCAACGCCATGAGTGCAAGCGTCGCCCGTCGCCCATCACGAGGTTTGCCCGTGGTTTTCGAGATCTGATGAAAACACTGGCGAAGTTCGCGGTAAAAGGCCTTGTCCCTCGTCTCGATATAAGGCCGGAGATCGGGGCGCGCGTTGCATTCCGACCGCAAGGCCATCCAGACTGCCCCTAGCTTTTTGTTGAGGATTTCATCGGAGAACTCTGCGCGAACAGCAGCATACAGACGCCCTCGCGGCGTTTGGCTCGGCGATGAGGAAACACGTCGTCGGTTAGCCTGGTACTCTGCATCGATATGCTGCGCGAGCGCGACGATCAGCTTGTCTTTAGACTGAAAGTGGAGATTGATCATACCCCGCGAAACGCCAGAAATTTCTTGGATCCGGCTGATCGTTGTTCCGGCGATGCCATATTTGATGATGGCCGACGCCGTCGCTTCAAGAAGCACAAGGCGGTGCCCCTCCTTATCAATCCTTCGCTTTGACGGTGCGATCGGCCGCGATTTTGCCGATGTGATTGCGTTATCACCAGATTCGTCTTGGGACGGAGCGTAGAATCTTTCCATCAGTAGGGTCCTGGCGGCGTCATGCGTGCACGGCTATTTTTAAAGAAGGGGCCATCGACCACTGTCGCCTTTGCCTCGCGCCGTTTCCAAACGCCTTCTTTCTCGACATCAATCTCAACCCAAAGGCCCTGACGAACGGCCCCTCCATAGGGCGCATCAAGCTCCGCCAGCGCGATGTTGCGTTTTGCTGTTGGGGACCAAGCCGCTGATGTCACATGCCCTATTTTCTTGCCGCGTCCGGTGTAAACGAAGGCGTCCTCTGCGGGATCTTTGCCCTCAATGTCCAGGCGGACCAAGTGTTTCCGCGGCCCTGTTTCGCGATGCCGCAGCAGCGCCCGCCGACCGTTGAAGTGCCCTTTGTCAAAATGCACAAGCTTCTCGAAGCCAAGCTCGAAGGGCGTTCGGCCCCGTCCCAAACGTTCAGCATGATGAACGAGCTGAAAATCCTGTCCTGGTGCGATAAAGCCCGCCTCAAGGCGGACAAGGTCGAGGGCTGCGGTGCCGATCGGGATCAATCCCCACAGCTTCCCCGCTTCCCAAAGCCGATCCCAAAGCGCAAGGGCGTTCGCAGGTTTGGTGAGGAACTCATACCCAAGATCGCCCGTGTACCCCGTCCTCGACACCCACAAATCTGGTTCAGGGTTCCTCAGATCAAAGGGTTTCATGTCCTTCAATGAACCCAGGCCAGCTGAATTAAGCACAGAGAACGACGTCGGTCCTTGTAAAGACAAACCGCACAGCGTTTCGCTTTCGTCAGTAATGCTGACGTCAAAACCCCATGCTGTGTCATCAAGCCATGAGTACATCCGTTCCTGACACAGAAGAAGAAACTCGCGATCAGCCAACCGGAAGATGGTGCCGTCATCGATCACCATACCCTCTTCGTCACACCACATAGCGTATCCTACGCGGCCCACACGGAGTTTATCGACGTTTCTGGTGACCAGACGATTGAGCACACGCAACGCATCGGGTCCGGACAGTCGGTATTTACACATCGGCGAAATATCAAACAATGTCGCCGCGTTGCGAACAGCAAAATACTCTTGCTCAACGAACTGAAACTCGCTCGGGCTTAAGAACCCCGCCCAGTCTTCCCAATTCTTTGTTTTGCTAAAGAAATCAAGCCGATCGAAAAACGGTGTTGGCAGCAAGCCTTGTTGGACGTGGCTGCTGTGCGCAGTCGCTGCTGTTGTCATGACGGCAAACCTTCCTTGATAAGGCGCATCGCGCTGTTCCGCCCGGGTAGCCCTGTCACATCACCACCGGGATGCGATGATGCTCCGCACAAGTAGAACCCGCTGACACCAAAGGCATAGTGCGCCATGCCGTTGACGGGCCGAACGGTGAGCAACTGATCCGTGTTCAGTTCACAATGGTGCCAATGCCCACCGGGCGCGCCGGTCTCGTTCTCAATATCTTCTGGTGACAGCGTTTCTGTGTGATCAATTTGAGATCGTAGGGATGGACTATAGAGGCTCAGCGTATCGATCACACGCTCTTGGAGTTGGCGGCGAGCCTGGTCAGTCCATCCGCCGTCCACGTGATAGGGGATATATTGCGCGACGACCGACAGGAGCTGGGTGTCTTGCGGTGGTGTTGAGGCGTCGCTGGTGTGTGGAGAATAGATTTCTAAAACAGGGACTTCAGGTATTTTGCCAAACTTTGCTGCGTTGAACGCTTGTTCGCATGCGATGGCCGAAGGCGCCATCACAAGACGCCCTGTGCTTTGCTTTTGATCCAGGCCCGGTACGTCCAAAGCACCTTTGATCGTTAGATTGATCTTGGCGTTCACACCCTTCGCTCTAACGTGGCGTACACGCCGTACCGCCTCTGTATCAAAGTGCTCAACCCCCACTAGGTGCATGGTGGGAAGCGGAGCCAATGACGACAGAACGGTTTTTGCCGTGAAGACAGTGCCGTCTGTAAACGTCACGCCGCTGACGCGGTCATTGTCGACCAAGACAGAATGCACCTTGTGCTGCGTTCTGATTTCCGCGCCGTGCCCTCGCGCGCAGTTGGCCAGGGCCTTGATCAGCCTATCCATCCCGCCGACCGGCACTTGCGCTGATGTACCCACACCGTATCGGTACATGAGCGAGAAAATGGTGCCGGGCGATCGCGGCCCTGCCCATGCACCCCAGACAGAATCAGCCGCGAGCCCGCCAGCAAGAGGTCCGTCGGCTAGGTCATCGAGAATGAGATCATAGGTGTTCGATAGAACGATGCGCAGAAATTCGCGCATATCGGACGCGCCAAGACCGCGAAGATTGAGGCCCAATTTGGCGAGGGATGCCAATTCTCCGAGCCCAGATAAACCGATCCCTTTGGAGAGGTCAGGTGGCGATCGCAGCGCCAATGGAGCCAGCAAATCGGCAAAACGTTTAAGCTGTGCCCTCATTTGAGCGAATATTGCACCTTCCGGATGCGGAGTGCCGTCAGCGAAAGAAACTGTCTCACCCGAAACATCGATATGGCGGCCATCAGGAGACAGATAAATGGTCGGAACAGTGTTCATCGAGACCTGAGAACCAAGGCCCAGCTCTTTGATGACAGCTGGATTAAGGTTGTGGGCCAAATGCATCACCGGTGGTTATCGCCTCCTGGAGGAGCTGGGGGCAATGGACAAAGAGTTCACCACCAAGGACAGTCGCCTCACACCTTTGGGCTGCCAACTCGCCCGATTGCCATGCGACCCGACGGTGGGGCGTATGTTGCTGG
>JBCCBY010000196.1:0-5915 GCA_039033795.1 Pseudomonadota bacterium
ACGTCTTGCTGGGCCGCTGTTAAGGTGAACGCCGCGGCAGACAGAGCGGCGGCGAACGCACCAAAGGTTAACAGCGGCATGGGTTAGCTCTCCTTGCGGAAAACCACCCCTTCCAGATTCCGCGACACTTCGCGAGCGTTATAAGCTGTAACCTGATCGGTCGGCTTCGGCCCGCTACCCAAAACGATGTAGGCCACCGCCGAATAACGCCGACGCTCCGTTACCCGCGTATCATTGACGCCGAAGGCAGGGCCCCAAGGGTAGCCATACCCATAATAGGGGAAGGGACGACCAAAACCGTAATAGCCGTAATACCCAAAGGACGGCCCCAAATCCGTGACACGAACTTCGCGCTCCGTCTCGGTGTCATCCGACACCACAATGAAATGGTCATAGCCGTTTTCGAGCGTGATCTGTGCCGCACGCAAAAGGAGGGCATTTTCCACCTGTTCACGTGACGTGAGGGAGTTTCCTGCAAAGGAAATTCGGTAGCGATTGGACTCAATTTTTTGGTCTGCAAAGCCATACCCGCGGCTATCAGCTGGTTCGAAAGGCGTCGGCGTGGCGCAAGCTGCCACCACGGAGACGATGAGAAGGGTGAGAAGTTTCCGCATAGAAAATCCTTCGTAGCATGGCCGCGTTTGGATGCAGCGTTACTTGAAAGTCACGAGAAACACCACTTTCCCCCTGGTCAACAAAAGGCAGACCCCGACCCATGGATGCGCTCAATCCTCAGACCGCGACGTCGTTAACCGACCACCCCGACATTCCAATCGGAAAAATTGGTGTTCTTCTCATTAACCTAGGCACGCCCGATGAGCTGACCACAAGCGCGGTGCGGCGCTATTTGGCTGAGTTTTTAAGCGATAAGCGGGTGGTCGATTACCCGTCCTGGTTGTGGCAGCCGCTTCTTCGCGGGATCATCCTCAACACACGGCCTCGGAAAACCCGCGCGGCCTATGCCAAAATTTGGGATCAAGAGACGCATGAGAGCCCCCTTCGCCGCTACACCAGAGAACAGGCAGAGGGCGTAAAAGCTGCTCTACCCTCCGGTCTCAAGGTCGACTGGGCGATGCGTTACGGCAACCCCAGCGTCGCCTCCCGCCTCGATAAGATGCAGGCTGAGGGTTGCGATCGAATCCTCCTGGTCCCCCTCTACCCGCAATACTCAGCCACAACGACCGGAACCGCCTGTGACGCAGCATTTGCTTGGGCGATGGGGAAACCATGGCAACCAGCCTTCCGCGTTCTGCCCGCTCATCACGATGACCCTGCGCTGATCGAGGCGCTAGCAGAGCTCTGTCGGGCGCACACGGATGAGACAACACAGCGCGTCATTCTATCCTTCCACGGACTGCCTGAGCGCTATTTCAAAAATGGTGACCCTTATCACTGCCATTGCCAAAAAACCGCACGCTTGGTGCGCGAAGCACTCAACTGGGACGACCAATTCGCTCCCCTCGCCTTTCAGTCAAAATTTGGACCCGAGACCTGGCTGGGCCCCTCAACCGAAAGCTTGGTCGAAGCCGCCGCGCAAGAGGGCCTCACGAAGATCGCCGTGATCACGCCTGGGTTTGTTTCAGATTGCATCGAGACCCTCGAAGAAGTCGGCATCGGCCTGGCTGAGACCTTTGAAGACAATGGCGGCGAAGAGCTGACGGCGATTCCCTGCCTCAACAGCAGCGACGCTTTCATCAAGGCGCTAACGGCGCTGATCAAGCGCGAGCTTGGCGGATGGCTGCCGTGAGATGAAATTCTTTTCCTCGCAGGACTTCAATCTCGCGCTTCCTGACGGGCATCGGTTTCCTGGTCAGAAGTACGGCATGCTCCATCGAAAGCTCCTCTCGGATGGCACGCTATCACCCGAACAGCTTGCCGCTTCGCCACTCGCTGAGCGCGATACAGTGTTGCGTGTGCATACTGAAGATTATGTATCGAGCCTTGAAGATGGAAGCATCGATCCGCGAGCGATGCGGCGAATTGGTTTTCCGTGGTCTGAGGCTATTCCCTTGCGCGGACGACGCACAGTTGGGGGCGCTATCGCTGCTGCACGGGAGGCTTTGCAAACAGGGCTCTCGGGGCAATTGGCTGGCGGGACACACCACGCCCATGCCGATGCTGGCGCAGGGTTTTGTCTTTTCAACGACCAGGCCGCCGTGGCTGCCACGCTCTTGGCTGAAAAAGCGGTTGATCGCATCGCTATCATCGATCTTGATGTGCACCAGGGGGATGGCAACGCGTCGATCCTGGCCGGAATGCCAGAGGTTTTCATTCTTGACGTCTACGGAGAAAAGAATTTCCCTTTCCGCAAAGTCCCAGCAGACATCAATGTTCCGCTCCCCGATCACACCGAAGACGACGCCTTTCTCCGCGCGATCGATGAGCGCCTGCCGGAGATTTGGCAGTTTGCGCCGGATCTTGTTCTCTATCAGGCAGGTGTTGATCCGTTGATCCATGACAAACTGGGCCGCTTGGACATCAGCTTTGATGGCTTAAGGGCGCGCGATCACATGGTGTTGAACGGGTGCCGCCAGCGCGGCATCCCCTGTTCCATGGCCATCGGCGGTGGCTATTCAAGCCCGATCGATGACACGGTCAAGGCCTATGCGGGCACGTATGACGTGGCAAAGTCCGTTTACGGCTTTTGAAGGGCATTTCTGAAGACATCAATTTGCTCGTTGGTCGTCTCCCATGACGTGACAAACCGGCGGGCCTCTCCCTGAAAGGCATCGTTCGGCTGGACCCAATCATAAAACATAGCGCCCTCTTCACGAAGCGCTTCTGCCCGCGCATGGGGCATACGCACAAAGAGCTCGTTGATCACAGGATCAATTAAAACCTCACAATCAACCGTGGTGCGAAAGACCTGGGATAATGTCTGGCACTGCTGATGGGCAAGACGTGCCAGGTCAGTCCACAGATTATCCCCAAAATAGGGGGCCCATTGTGCAGAGAAAAAACGCTGTTTGGATGTGCCAAGACCGGCCCGCTTGCATCGCGCTGTCAACTCATCCTGGCGGCTAGGATCAAACACCACCACCGCCTCGGCCGCCAAACACCCATTCTTGGTGCCGCCAAGACAAAGAACATCCACCCCCGCCTTCCAGGTTAAATCAGCAGGGGATGCGCCCGTTGCATGGAGCGCGCCAGCAAACCGCGCCCCGTCCATATGCACACGGAGGTTTCGCGAATGCGCGAACGCCGAAAGCTCACTGATCTCTTTTGGTGAATAGACGGTCCCCCACTCGGTGGCTTGGGTGAGGCTTACCGCAGATGGCAGCACACGGTGAGCCAGCACAGGGTAGTAAGGCGTCATTGCCGCCGCGAGCGCCTCTGGTGTCATCTTGCCTTGTGCCCCAGGCACAGGAAGCAATTTCGCCCCACCTGTATAGAACTCAGGCGCACCACACTCGTCGATCAGGACATGCGCGCTTTCATGACAATAGACCGCACCAAAGGGCGGTGTCAGGAGCGCCAAGGCGATGGCATTGGCCGCCGAACCCGTGGGCACAAAAGCGATCGCAACATCGTGTTCAAACACCTCCGCAAAAAGAGCTTTGGTGGTCGCGGTCAGCTCATCATTTCCATAAGCGGGCGCAAAGCCGCCCTCTGCGGCGGTGATGGCCTGCATAATCTTTGGGTGCACACCACCCCAATTGTCGGAGGTGAAAAGCATATCCTCAAACGGCCGACCCCATCAGCCGTCGACAAATATCGTCGAGCTGATCAAGGTCCTGGTACCGAAGCGTCACTTCGCCAGCGCCTGTTTTCCCGACACGGGTGATGCCCACATCACGCCCCAACGCTTCGCGTAAATCCTGCTCAAGGGCGCGTGTGTCGGCGTCTTTGCTGGCTGACGACACAGCTTTTGCAACCTTCTCTGGTGTCGCTGTTATTTTCTTTCGCGCACTGATGAGTTTCTCTGTGTCACGAACCGAAAGCTCACCCTTCACCACCGATCGAGCGACCGCGAGCGGGTCCTCCGCACCCAAAAGGGCACGGGCATGCCCCATGGAGAGCTCGCCAGCGACCACCATGCCCCTCACTTCATCAGGGAGCTGTGTCAGACGGAGCATGTTGGCCACATGGCTTCTGCTTTTTCCGACAGCTTCGGCGATCTCGCCTGGCTTGCGTCCGTGCTGCTCGCGCAAACGTTCGTAGGCGTCAGCCTCTTCGATAGGGTTAAGGTCAACGCGCTGCACGTTCTCGATCAACGCGATCTCGGCGCTCACGCCTGGCTCGACCTCTTTAACCAGCGCGGGCATTTTATGGAGGCCCGCACGCTGGGCTGCTCGCCAGCGCCGTTCGCCGGCGATGATGGTGTAGCTGCCTTTGGCATCCTTTGGCCGAACAAGAATAGGCTGCAAGACACCGCGTGTGCGAATTGATTGGGCCAATGCCTCCAATTCATCATCGCTAAAGGCTTTTCGTGGTTGCTCTTTGTCCGGAATTATTTCTGAGACTGGCAATTCTGCCGCACTGCCGCGCGGTTCAATCTCCGGGGGCGGCATATCGCCAAGGATGGCTTCAAGCCCGCGACCAAGACCCTTTTTGCCCATTATGCCGCCCTCTCTCGACCGATCACCTCGCTTGCAAGCCGGACATAAGCCTGGCTGCCCGCACATTTAAGGTCATAAAGTAGCGCTGGTTTTCCATGCGACGGCGCCTCCGAAATGCGCACATTGCGCGGAATGGCTGTTCGGTACACCTTGTCACCGAGATGGGTTCGAACATCGGCCTCAACATCAGCACTCAAATTGTTGCGTCTGTCATACATTGTCAGCACGACACCCTGAAGCTCAAGCTGTGGATTAAGGCGTGTACGGACTGTTTCGATCGTTCGCATAATCTGGCTGAGGCCCTCAAGGGCGAAAAACTCGCACTGAAGCGGAATTAAAACAGCATCGGATGCCGTCATTGCACCAACCGTCAGCAGACCGAGCGACGGAGGGCAGTCGATCAAGACATAGGTCAAATCAGGTTTTTCATGACCAAGAGCCTCAATCGCTTTTTTGAGGCGAAAATGGCGGTTCTTGTCATCCAAAAGCTCAATCTCCACCCCGGCCAGCGCCATGCCCGCGGGCGCGACCGCCAAGCGCGGCACGGTCGTCAGCCGCATGATTTCTGCGATGGAGGCGTCCCCCATCCACACATCATAGGTTGTGCCCGCGCGCTCCGACGATGGCAGACCCAGTCCAGTGGACGCATTGCCCTGCGGATCAAGATCAAGGATCGCAACATGCTCCCCCACCGCCGCCAAGGCGGTGGCAAGGTTAATGGTGGTGGTGGTTTTCCCAACGCCGCCCTTTTGGTTGGCAACGGCAAGCACGCGGGGTTTGGTCATAAGGTCCTCACAGGTGCGCGAATGACGAAAATCGATGCGTCTGGGTCGGTGGTGCTGGGCACCGTCTCAACCTCTAGTGACCACTGTTCCTTTGCTTGGTCCAGCTCTTGTTGTGCACGTCGACCCTTAGGAAACAGCAAGGTTCCGTTCGGCGCCAGGACCGGTATGGCCAATTCCAGCAGCCTGGGGAGGGCGGTGACCGCACGGGCGGTGATGACGTCATACCGCTGCACTTTTTGCAGCGACTCGACCCGAAGTGCTGCAACGCTCGTTCGGCTGAGCCCGCCTGCTTTTGTTGCTTCGCGTAAGAATGCAGCCTTTTTTTGGACACTCTCGCATAAAGTGCAGCGCAGATCCGGTCGGCGATGCTCGGCCAGCGTCGCGAGGACCAGCCCCGGGAAACCGCCGCCCGACCCAATATCAAGAAGGGTTTGCGCGGCCTCTGGCACAAGCGGCCAGAGCTGGGCGCTATCAGCGTAATGGCGGAGCCACCGGCTCGGCAGTGTCGAGCGCGCCACCAGATTGGTGTGCGCCGCGGTTGCGATGAAAACACCGTCGATCTTTTCAAAGG